>BNWD01000042.1 GCA_025998575.1 Alphaproteobacteria bacterium
TAGATATATTGACAAATAAATATTTTTGTGAAGCTTGTGGAAATTCACGGAATATTAATGCAAATGTGATATGCCTAATCTTATGCTTATATCCTAAAAACATTAAGAAAGTGTTAACAAAACTGTGGATTTCTGTGAAAAAAAGGATTCATAAATGTAGGTGGTAATTACAACCAAAAACTATTTTATGAAAAATACTATTGACTATATAATAAAAAAGTATATGCAAAATCAATTGCAAAATATGGACAATACACAGGAACTTTTTCTTGATTTTAAACTCTGTCGATTGCGTATGAGCGGGTTTATATTCAGTTAACTTTCACATCTCTCACAAAAATATTTTTGCGTCAATAACAATCTACAAACTACAGAAGTTCCTTAAAATAGTTTTTGCTCAATAATTTCCATAGCAAGAGAGCCTTCTTTTTATATTGGCGATATTCTATCGCTAATCTGCTTTTATTACCTTATTTAAGTTATTGGTAGTGATATTTATCTCCTTATTCTATATTATAACAGCTCACCAGCACTACTCCAAACAACAGAGTTTTTCGCTCAGCTATAAATAAATTTTTATTAAAACAGTAACTGGATTGACTATACCAACAATGTTTCTGTAAACGGCAGTCAATATTCTGCTTCTGTTTTCTTTTTTTTTGAATATACGTATAAATAACATCCATCTCTAAAATTTCAACATCTTTCGGTTCTTTCTCAATTCTCATTTCAAGATTATTAAATCCTCGCTATTTTATAAACTCCGTTTCATTCAAGATCACGGTATCAGAGCAAAACTTCTCTCTTGCTACATATCTTAAACTATTACTCTTGCAATAATTACCCCTATCAATACTAGGCTCTCTCAAATATGTAAAAACATTTCTATGTTCTATATCTAAGCGTAGTCAATTGTAAACAGCATTGAAAAAACACTTGTTTGAGTTTATGGATTTTTGCTATAATAATAGTGTCGTTTGCGACTATGGTAATAAACGGATTGTGAAATAGGCTTTATGGACCAGGGGGCGGTACCCTGCGCTTCCGCCATTTATGGGGGCGAAATAGGTTCGACATTTTGCAGTAAAGGCTTTCTTTTTGCTCGGCATTGTTCCGCCGTTATCGGGCTGTTTTTATAATTGCCAATTTGAATAGAGTAGGCAGAGTACGTGTGGCCAATCGGAATAGAAGAAGAAGGGCCAAAAAGGCAGCTTAAATAAGCTTTTAGCTATTTGATTTGCTTTGATACTGTTTTTTAAACAGTAACGTCTGCGGTCTGGAGGAAAACCGAGCAACAGAATTTCCTCCGCTGATGATTTTAAGGAAGTGTTTTTATGTTGAAAAAAATTGATTATAACGAAATAACAAGAAAAGCCAGGACTTTTATAGTAAAAGATATTATAAAGTGCATTGAATTAAACGGAGTCGTTGGGAAACAACACTTATACGTCACGTTTTCGCTTGAGCACAAAGGAGTTGAAGTTTCTGAATATATAAGAGAGGACTTCGACACGGAAATGACTATCATACTTCAACATGAATTTTGGGCCTTAAAGTCTGATGCGTATGGATTTTCTGTCAGTTTATCGTTCGAACATGGCGATGAAAAAATATACATTCCTTTTTCTGCAATTTCGAATATTAACGATCCGTCTGAGGATTTTTATCTCGATTTGGAGCCTGATTTTTCTAATGTTTCAACGGCCGCCAAAGGTGTGCAATCAAGCTCTGACAATATAGTTTCTCTGGATTTGTTTCGGAAATAAAGTTTTGTGGATTTAGTTGTTCAACATAAGAAATTAATTAAGCAGATTTTGGGAAAGGATATTGTTAAAACCAATGAATTTTTCGGAAATTTTTATGTTTATATACGGCCTCAAAATATATTGAGAACAATTTCTGTTCTGAAATCAAATAGCGAATTAGCATTTGCCTCTCTTGTAGATTGTTTTGCAGCTCCAAACGAGAAAAATAACAAATTTTTCACAATATATTACCAATTGTTGAGCTTCAAATTAAACACTAGAGTGTTCGTAGCAACTGATTTGCCAAACGGAGATAATATACAAAGCCTGACAATCCTGTTCGAAAATGCCAACTGGTTCGAAAGAGAAATATTCGATATGCACAAAATCTCCTTCAAAGACCATCCGAACATGCGAGAAATTTTTTGTTGTGAAATATTATTTAAAATATAACGGAATTATTAATTTTGCTGAAAAATTTTGCACACTAACTTATTTATTCCAAATAATGAAAATCCTAGAACAAGTTGCAAACTGCCTTGCCTTATAGCATAAAATACTGCATATTATAATTTGCAAATTTTATTTTATCAATATGCGGTCTATATTAGAATGTTCGATTGTTATATTATTTTTTGTCTTTAAAACTCTATTGTTTCGCTACCAGTTGTTTTTGCAGGTTTGTAAGTATGTTTTCTGCTTTTATTAGCAGCGTGGTTAGTGTTTTGCATGTGTTTTCTGTTGTTTTCATTGCGTCTTGCAATAGTTCCGAGAAGTATTTGACGGTTTTCATGTCGATTTCTATGAACGGTTTCGTGCTTTCCATCGTTTCTTGAGACTGAATGCTTGATTGGAAAAATTTTATCAAACAATTCATTTCAGAAAATAAATCCATCAGCTTTCTCGAAAACTCCATTTCAATTTGCGAAAATTTCTCTTTATTTTGTTTTATTCTGAAGCACATAACTTCAAGCATGTTGCAAACCAGATTACTAGGCAAGGTGTTTGTAGTGCATAATTTCAAGATATCTGAAATCGTTATATTCACAAAGTTTTTTCCGTGTTCATCGAAAAAATTGCCGATATTAACTGTGCTTTTTTCTAAAGCATTTTTTATTCTTTGTATTGAAATAAATCGATTGTTGTGAGCAATATTTAGCAGCCAATGAAAAGAATTGATCAAATGCAAAATAAGGCACTTCTCCTTTACCAAGTGATTCAGCTCATCATGCTTTTGCGTTATCTCCCGTAGCGTATCGAGAATTTCCTCGCAAATCGTTGTTTTCTTGACGGAGCCAAGCAGACACTTGAAATAAGTTTCGAAAATACCGAAAATCTGCGAATGCCCGAGATCGGAAAATTTATACAAATGTTCAAGCTCCTCTGACCACTTTTTAAGCTTTTCATAGGCTTCCTTTATATTAGCAAAATTGGCCTCAACTGCCTTGTCTAGATTCGGTTCAGCGTTCTGCTTTTCCTTTGGCGCAATGTGTTTTTTAAGCCGCTCAATTTCCTCTTGCAACTTTAAAAGTCCCTCCTCATATTCAGCGTTCCCAAGGCCGCAACTCGATAAAAAGGCTAGCCAAAGAAGAGCGTACGCAGAAAATTTCCAAAAAAACATAAGTACGCAAATCCCCATAGTGCAAACCTATGGCCGGTTGAAAATCCTCCCCAACTATCAACCATCCATAAGCCGTATCCCCCCAAAACTTATGATTATATGTTAAAAAAAAATAATTAATTTTATATTAATTTTTCTGATTTTTTTTCATTCATTTGCGCATTCCACAAGGCGGCATATAAGCTCTTTGCAGCGAGAAGCTGATCGTGAGTGCCTTGTTCCTTTATTTCTCCGGCGTCCAAAACATATATAATGTCAGCATTGATTACGCTCGAGAGCCTGTGCGCGATGATTATCGTCGTTCGATTTTTCATGACCTCGTCCATCGCCTTTTGGACAAATTTTTCGGAATTAGTATCGAGAGACGACGTCGCCTCGTCAAGAAGGATGATCGGAGCGTTCTTCAATAATGCCCTAGCGATCGCAACGCGCTGCTTTTGTCCACCTGACAGCAAAACTCCATTTTCGCCAACGATCGTTTCATAGCAATTTTTGGAGCTCGAAATGAACTCATCAGCCATGGCAAGGTTAGCTGCTCCAACTACTTCATCATAGCTTGCACTGTCTTTTCCATATGCGATGTTGTCGAAAAAAGACAGATCGAATAGTATGTTGTCTTGAGTAACGACGGCTATTTGAGAGCGTAAGTTCTTGATATCGATTTGCCTTATATCGCTCCCATTCAATAAAATTTTGCCTAAATTTGCATCAAAAAAGCGTAAAATAAGATTAAAAATTGTGCTTTTTCCAGCACCGCTTTTTCCAACAAAAGCGACAGTTTGTCCTTTTTCAATTTTAAACGACACATTATTTAAGATGTTTTTTCCTGCCGAATACGAAAAGCAAACGTCTTTAAACTCAATCGTTTCAATAGGTTTATTTAAGACAAGTGCGTTCTCTGCGTTTTTTATTTCGATATTCGTGTCTATAATATGAAAAACCCTGTTGGCAGCAGCCAATCCCTCCTGCAAATTGGCGCTCAGCTGAGTCAGTCTGCGCAGTGGCTCGTATGCGAAAATCAATGCTCCGAGGAAAGAAATGAGATCTCCTGCGGTTTTCTTGTCGCTAATGACCTGCAATCCGCCATATATTAACACGAAAATGATGGCAATTCCGGCAACGCATTCAGCAATTGGATGCAAAATAGAGCGAACTTTAATCGAATTTTGCGTTAATTTATAAAGTTTTTCTATTTTTTGCTTGACATTTTCTATTTCTTTTTGTTCAGCGCAATATGCTTTTACTACCATTATGCCTTGGAAAATTTGAGCTAAATTTCCAGAAAAAGCTCCTAAATTTTCTTGCGTTTTTTTAACAAAATTTTTCATTTTTCTGCCAAAAATAACGACTGGTATGATCAAAAGCGGGAAGACAATGAATGCAAAGCCAGCCAAAACTGCATCTCGATAGAACATGACGGCAGCCAACGAGATGAAAGTCAAAGCGTCTCTACCGATGCAGATTATGGTTGTCGAGACGGCGTTGCGCATGAGTGCCGTGTCGTTGGAAAATCGCGACATCAGGTCGCCGCTGTGATTGTTGTTGAAAAATTTCATGTCAAGAGAGACGATGTGCGCAAACAGGCGTTCTTGAATGTCAAAAACGATACGCTGTCCGACGCATTGCATGATCAGCGATTCGAAAAACGATGCAATACCTTTGATCACGAATGAAGCGAAAATACAAATGCAGAAAAAAATCAAGTTATATTTGTCATTCACTTCGAATATATAATCGAACGCCGGCTTCAAAAAATATGGAAACGCAGCTGTCGCAGCTGCTGAAATGACCATACACAAAACGGCCATAACCAATTGCTTCACGTATTTCCTGACATGCTCCTTAAAAAGCCGATTCGACAAATTTGAACTACCTTTTCCCATAATTTTTCGAAAATATTCCAATGATACGCAGATTATAACAGATCATACTTCTGCTTGCGTTTTAAATTAATCTGAAGTATAATGGTTGTACTTTATTAATTTAAGAGAGGTATTGTGATGAAGAGGGGGAGTATAGTTAAAATTTTATGCGTTTTATCGTGTGCGTTAGGAGCCTGCGGGGTTGGGTTATGTTCGGATCAAGCCAGCGAGTTTGAGAGCGCTGTTGAAAAAATTAATGATTCACC
>BNWD01000043.1 GCA_025998575.1 Alphaproteobacteria bacterium
TCTCCAAAGATAAATTAGAGTCAGAGAATTCTTTTAATGGTTCTAACTTATTATATATATCTGAAGATTCATGTATTCGATATAAAATTCGTATTCTCTGTGAAGGTCCTGTCAATATTCGAACAGGGCAAACGTCAAGTAACATATCTCTCATTGAACAGCAAGCTTCTTCAACAGTATCTGAACTGCTTTCTTGAGTGTTTCAGAATCTTCCTGAATCAGTTCACGTGTGTCATCAATGCAGAGCAGATTATTCTCACCCGAGCCAATGAGGGTTTTTCTTGTGAGTTGGTAGTGAGGTTTGTTCCAAGAAAACTTTCTCATAGCTTTTCTGTGTCTTTTGTGTTTGTAGTTTTCGAAGTTGTAATAATCTGCAGGTTTCTCAGTTCTAAAGCACTCTATTAGCTCATCAACTGTTTTTGAATATTCATCCCATTATTCTATATTTTTATATCCAGATATGAATGGCTCGTTTAGATGCCAGAACTCATCTGCAAATTGCTCACCCATAAAATCTCTCTAAGCAGTTAGTAATTTCGCAAGTAGCGACCCATGGACAACATACAAATTCATCAGAAAGAACAATAATCTGTTGCAATTTCTTCTTCGCCAAAAGAAACGGTTTTTTCAACTTATGATCAGCAGAAATTTATAGCTCTAAACACCTTTCTTCTATATTAATTGATGAGTGTTTCTTTGAGTCTACAAGCTATGGCTAGATATATTTATCTCGTTTCTCTCAATTATAACAGCTCACCATCACTACACCAAACGGCAGCGTTTCTCGCTCAGATAGGATAAATTCTATCAAAACCGTAACTGGTTGACAACCACATAAAGAAGCTATGAGAAAGTTCCATTGGAACAAACCTCACTACAAACTTCCAAGAAAAAACCCTCCATGGACCTTGTGAGAATAACCTGTTACATTCTTATAAAAATTGGCAAGCGGCGGAGTTTAAATTGAGTTTATATATAGTTTCTTATTTGCGGATCACTAGTATTTCCAAGAGTTTCCGCATATTCTCTAACAAATATACTTTTCTATCATATGTATATAATCAACAGTATAATTTTACGATTTCTATATTGTAAAAACTTAATGAGCATTTCTTTGAATCTCCAAGTTGTTAATGGCAACATTTATATCATAAATTTCGATCATAACAGCTCACCATAACTACACCAAACAACAGAGTTTTTCGCTCCAGAGATAAAATTCATAAAGCGATTTCTTATAATTTTCCTCATATTGCGCGATAGCCTCGTTGACTATCGCGAACCTTGTTTCTTTCAATTTTTCACTATTACCGCAATAACTGAGAAAGCCAAACAAACCAAAAGAGAAAAACGAATTCCTGAATTGTTCAGTTTCAAAAAAACAATAAATGGCCAATGTATTACTTTGAAAAACCTATGTTTTTGTCATCTCTAAATACATATTTAGTGAGCTAATTTCGTTAGTGGAATAATATCATGCGGCAAATAACGCCTTAATATTGGCGGGCAGTTATTGCTTTGCTAGATAGGCTACTTCTGACAATATATCAATCGTAATAAAATGAAACTGCCAAGTGTTAGAAGCTTATTAACATAAGACATGCGCCGCCTATTTTTCGTTTATAATAATATTCTGAATTATTGTAAATAAAGCTAAAATTATTAATAATAGAGATCAGCAAATACCATAAAAATGACATAAAGTTTATCGAATCGCATATATAATTGTTTGCTTTATTTAAGTTTTTTATAAATGTTCTCGAATTGAAATTATGATTTATAAAATCACGCTATGTCATAAATAGGCTTATAATATACCAAAATTATATGCTCCAACTATTCGACGGTGACGGATTTTGCAAGGTTTCTTGGTTTGTCGACGTCTAGATCTTTTAGTTTCGCTATGTAGTATGCCAAGAGGTGGATGGACGTGGCCAGCGCAAATGGAAACAAAAAGTCGCTCGTTGTTGTAATAAGCAAAGTTTGAGAATTTTCAAAATTTATATCTGCGTTTGTTATGAACAATACCTTTCCTTTTCTAGCCAAAATTTCTTGCGCGTTAGAGATCGTTTTATCAAAATATCGGTCCTTTGGCGCCAAAATTATCGAATAGACCAGCTCATCGATGAGCGCAATCGGGCCATGCTTTATCTCGCCAGCCGGATAGCCATCAGAACTAATATATGCAAGTTCCTTCGCTTTCAGCGCGCCCTCAAGCGCAATCGGATAACTTGCTCCGCGCCCTATATATAACAGGCTCTTGCAATCAATCAAATTTTCAGCAAATTTCTCTATATTTTTAATAGAATTTAAAACAAAATTGACGGAATTAATGATCTCGTTTATATCAATATTTTTCTTATCAAAACAAAACAATAACAGACACATCATCTGGGCTACAAAGGCCTTCGTCGAGGCAACTCCTATTTCAGGCCCAGCGCAAATCCTTATAATGTGATCAGCTTCCCTAGCAATCGAGCTAGCGTCAACATTAACAATGGCAACGGTTTTAAAGCCTTTTTCCTTGACGCTTCTTAATGCACACAGCGTATCAATTGTCTCCCCAGATTGGCTTATGAGCACGAACAAGCTGTCCTCGCTCATAACAGGATTTCTGTATCTAAACTCAGATGCAATCTCGATATCCACGTGAATATGCGCAAATTCTTCGAGCCAATATTTAGCGAGTAGTCCGGCATAATACGATGTCCCGCAGGCGATAAATACGATATTTTTATAATTCGAAATATCGATTTTCTCATAATTATTGAACGCATCAATTATAGCTTTTGGCTCCTCGAAAATCTCTTTTAACATAAAATCGTCATATCCAGATTTATCTATAGAGCTAGTCAGCACGCTATTTTTACAAACATTTCTCTCTATTTTTTTGAAAAATTTATCATAAATTTTAAATGTAATAGCGTCATTATTTTTTCCGCAGATAACTGTATCTCCGTCCTCCAAATATATTATGTCCTCAGCCAAAGACGAAAGAGCTATCGCGTCTGAAGCAACAAAAATGCTCTTTTTGTCAGAGCTATACCCAACGGCCAAAGGCGAGCCATGCTTAGCTCCAATCAAAATGTCAGGCTCTTTATCATAAATAGCTGCAATAGAGTATGTGCCTTTGAGTTTTTTCACAGCATATTTGACGGAATCTATAAAATTTTCACCTTGTTTTATATAAAATGCGATATATTTAGCGATGACCTCTGAGTCGGTTTCTGATTCAAAGTTCTCGCCGTTTTCAATCAAAAATTCCTTTAATTCAATATAATTTTCGATAATTCCGTTGTGAACAATAGCAACCCCATCGGCTATGTGAGGGTGCGCGTTCTGCACCGAAACAAGCCCATGCGTAGCCCATCTCGTGTGCCCAATTCCAACCCCAATTTTCTCCTGAAAATCATTGGAAACGCGCAAGTTATCAACTCTTCCAACTGCGCGCTTCCTAGCAACTTTTCCGTCCTCGATATAGGCTATGCCGGCTGAATCATAGCCCCTATACTCCAACCTCTTCAGAGCTGAAATTAACCACGAAACAACATCGCCCACAACCGCCAAAACAGAAACTATCCCGCACATCTAAAACACAAAAGAGCCTATATTTATCTATTATCTCACAATGTTAGATAATGTTAAAATTACGAATTGTTACGATACATTAATATTTTGTTTAACGAAAATTTTTTGCAAAATGTTAAAAGCCGTGGAAATAATGAAAAATTGAGTAAAGAAATTTTGCACTATACTGTAAAAATCAATTTCTAACGCTAACTAAGCTTTTTTTCAGTAAAATACATTAAGCAATATAAACATTAATAATATTTAACAAACGATCATTATGTTTTTGTCAAAACCAATTAGTACACAATGTTTAGTGCCGTAACAGCAGCCTTTAAAAAAATGGTTTTACAGTTACTACTGATGAGCGTTGTTCTTATTGATTGTGCACCATCAATATTTTGTTTTGAGCAATATTTACAGTTTCTTATGCAATATTTCCATATGATACTGAATAAGCAATTTTGTGTAACTATCATGATACTGTCATACATATAATCTTTTAGATGACATAAAAAAAGTGCTAGCTCGTTTTTTCGCGCTACTACTGTTTATTTATAAACAAAAAGTCAAAAGAGCGTTGCTCTTTTGACTGTGTTTTCCTAGTCGCTATCTTCGCGGAAATCTTTTATATTTTGAAACTTCAGTACAGTACCACATCCCCAATTCTGTACGAGTTGTTGGAAGATAGATAGGAGAAAAGAGATTCATAATGATATCTTTATCTGGAATACCATGCAATTCAGCCAGTTTATCAATATTTTCAGCAGTATCTTTCGCAGATTCCTTACCTCCTATATAGAATATCAGCAACCTTTTTGACTACTAAATCATTATCTCGCTGATATATTTTTTTTAATTACGTTTTTAGACTTGTTCTATATTGCTCTTTAAACCCATTTCTTCTATATTTAGAAACCCATACATAGCCCTAAAAACATGATGAGTGTTTCTTTGAGTATCCAAGTTATTGATAGTGACATCTATCTCATTATTCTATGTTATAACAGCTCACAATCATCGCCGCAAGCGACAGCTTTTTTCGGGATTGCAACTAGTTACTGCTTTGATAAGCAGCTCGTGCGCAATAGATAGAGTTTAAAATCAAGAAGAGAATCAGAAGCTGTTCATTTATATATTATCCATCTCTTGTTATAGTATCGCTAATATTAGTCTTCTTTTTTATATCAGGATATTCTTTAAATAATTCTATTGCTGATCTGCTTTTATTATCTGCCTGATATGAGATTGAGTTACCATCTGCTCACTTCTTACTATCATATTTATATGAACAGCTTGTTCTATATAGCTCTATAAACACCTTTTATCTATATTCATTGATGAGTGTTACTTTGAGTCTACAAGCTATGGCTAGTGATATTTATCTCGTTACTCTCGATTATAACAGCTCACCATCACAGCAGCAAGCGACCACGTCCTTCGCTCAGTTTTGATAAATTATGCAGCTTGCAAAAATAAAATTTCAACTTTCTTTTCCGCTAAAGTTTTTACGATTCGCAGCAATAATATTTGCCAAAAATTGAAAATAATTATTTAGCGTTTTGTTAAATATTTTACATAGGAACGCTAGTTCATTTAAGAATGTAAAACATAGATAGCGTAGAGAAACTCGCGCGGCAAACAAAAAAGCAATTGAAAAGAATGTAAATAATAGTGTGTAGCTGAGTGCTTTATGAGTAAAAAACCGGAAGGATACTATGATTATGAAGACTATTGTCGCAGAAAACATTATGAATAGAGTGAAGATAGACTCCCTGCTGTGGAGGTGGTGGAAAGCATGAAAATGCCAA
>BNWD01000044.1 GCA_025998575.1 Alphaproteobacteria bacterium
TAGTTATGTTAACAGTTTTTACGGAAGGTATTGTAAGATGAAGAAGAAGGTAATAGGAGCGTTGTTAATGACGCTAATAGCAAACGTAACAGCTAATTGTACGCAAGAAACAGTCCCTGCGGGGGGGTTATAGCACCCTGTCTAATTGAAGAGGCGCCAACTAAAATCGCTTTGTGGAGAGATGGTGTGCACGAATTTCCGCGCGCCTCAGATGATTTTGAAAAGAGGACCCTATTTGCTTTTCCTATGTATAAAAACGCAGCAGATCATGGCTATTATCCTGGAAGTTCTGTACTAAGCACAATATTTGCTACTGACGAAAATATTGAATATTATCGAAGTATGTTTAAAAATCTGAGAAGAAAGGTATTCCGTTTGTTGATGTTTTGGTTTCTTATGTATTTCTATTCGATCAGGTCGGATTTTCTTACCCTTTATTTGAGCTTTTTTTGAAAGGGTGGGAAGATGAGTGGTGTAGTATGTATGAACACAAAAATTACGATGATGTGAAGAAAGTACAAAAATCTTTGATGCAATGGAAGTCGAAAAGATTTTACTTTTATTTTGACAAATTAAGGGATGCCATTGCGAGGTGTAGTTTAAAACAAACATATGGTAAGAAGATAAACAAATTTGAATGCTTAAAGATTTACAACATGATTAATGGGCATTTTGAGATGATGCACAAACTTATTCAAAGCAGTGACTACTTGAACAGCGCAGAAGGGGAAGATGTTATTAGGAATGGTAGCAGCTCCTTTGCGACTCTAGTATACAAACTTTATGATGATAGGATTTTGCCTAATAAATTGTTGCTGAGTCGTTTTTTGCACGGAGTTGCCAGTGAACTTTTTGTAAATTATGGAATTTTTGATAGAGATCTATTCGCACTAGCAACAGAATCACTTGACTATTATATAAATATCCGAGATCTTCGGCTGCACTCTTATGGCGGGCTGCATTGCTGAACGGCGGATTATATGTTAAGAATGATTGCTTAGGGAAAAGCATTAGTGAAGCAAATAGAATATACAGAAAATATACTTACTTCGATTTTGCCAAGATTTCTGCCAAACTTTCCACAGATAACTGATTGATCGCTTAAAAACAGAGCATGCATAATGCGTGCTCTATTGGCTATCTCCATACGCTCTATGATATACAGAAGAAAATCATTAATATTCGGAAGGCCGTTGCCCAATATGACGCCAATAGTTTTAAAAATATTGAAAATGTTAACTTATGAAAGTGAAAATAACGCTAACAACGCTCCTATTACCTTCTTCTTCATCTTACAATACCTTCCGTAAATAACTAATGAAAAGTATATTAGCATAATATACGTCGAAGATAAAGCATTTATTAAATGTCGTTCTTCTTTTCACTTATGCGTTGCAGTGATTTTTCGAAAACGTATGCTGTGATGCCGATGATGGCGATGCATATTGCTGTGTAGGTAATTGGGCTTTCGTTTACTAGTTTGAGCAGGAATGAGTGGTGCGTAGAATGCGTATGACGCTGTTCAGAAAATGAGTTGTTGATTAGTTTTGAAATTTGCATCGAAGCCATGAGGAACATTACGCTTGCGGCCATAATATTTATATGCGTCCTTTTCATTCCATAAGTTAATTTGACGCCTATGAATGAGCCAATTCCCGCACCTAAAAATAGGATTAAAACTAGGAGCATGTCACAACAATATCCCATTTTCGAATATATTAAGGCGACAATAGCCGTCACAAAACAGCCTGAAAGCGCTGTAGTTCCGTGGACAACAGCAGTTATTCTCCCTACAAGATATGTCAAGATTGGCGCCATGAAAAGGTTATTGCCTCCTCCAAGAGAGGCGACCAAAAGGCCTGCTAAAAACCCAACAAAAATTGGTATGAGAACGCTCATTTCAGCTCTTGATCTGATGAATATTTTGTGAAATGGAAGATACAGCATCCAGCGTCTCATTGCTACTGTTGAGAGGTGTTTTTTATTGTCTTTTCTGTTCCATTCTTTTATGCTTTGGAATAGCATGACGCAACCGCAAATTATTAAAATAAATATATAAATATAGATAAATTTTGTTAATGCGCTCTTGGATTCGCATGAGTTTTTCAATAATAACCATTCGCAAAAAGCGCCAATAGTTCCTCCAAAAAGAATATAAGTTGTTAGGTGAAAATCGACGTCTTTCTTCCTGTTATATGAAAGAAAATTGGAAAGGTTAGTTCCTACTGCGTGACAAAGTTGAGTTGAGACTGCTGTGAAAGGCGGAATGCCGAATTCCATTAAGACAGGAGTTATTATGACTCCGCATCCTATGCCTAAAAATCCAGAAAGGAAGCCTCCAATGAAACCGGTTGATAATATCAAAAATGGGTCGAAATATAGTTCGCTTATTGGAAAAAACAATTTAAACATTTTGCCGATTCATTATTTCTTTCAAGCATTTCGAACACCAACAAATAATATCAGCAAAAATTTGTGAAATACAGAAAAATCAAAAAATCAAATAAAAAATAGCCTTAAATGAAAAATATTTTTTTATGGCAATTTTATGATAATTTTTAGCAATAATTTGTTTTCAAGCTGAAAATAGTTTGATAGCATCTTTATATAAGGTTCTTATTCTGGGTGGGGAAATGAGATTATTAGTTGTAGAAGACGAGAACGGAATCGCCAAAAGAGTTGAGGGGGCGTGTGTCGAGGGAGGATTCATCTGCCATTTGTCAGATGCAGGAGCGGATGCATTGGAAATGCTAAAGCTTTATGATTACGAAGCGATAATTTTGGATTTGATGTTACCTGATATCGACGGCTTTGAGGTTTTGTCCAGAATTCGAGCGATCAAGGATAACACGCCTATAATAGTCTTGTCCGGTCTTAGCTCAACTGAAGATAAGGTGCGTTGTCTGTCCCTTGGCGCAGACGATTATTTGACCAAACCATTTAGCAAAACCGAGCTAATGGCCAGGGTTTTTGCTGTAGTTAGGAGAACCTCAGGTCATTCATCATCAATCATAACAGTGGGGCCATTGGAAATAGACGTCAAACACAAGTGCGTCAGAGTTTATGGAAATGACGTCAATTTAACAAGCAAGGAATATTCAGTTATCGAGCTTTTGGCATTGAAAAAGGGATCTGTATTGGCTAAAGAGACGTTTTTGAACAATATATACGGCGGAATAGATGAACCAGACTTAAAAATCGTCGACGTTTTTATCTGTAAATTAAGACGAAAAATAGCCGAATTGGCAGGAGGCCTGAATTTTATAGAGACAGTTTGGGGCAGAGGATACTCCCTAAGAGAATGCGACACAGAAGTTCCAACAACAATTTCACTAGAAGACTCCGGAAAACTAAAAGCAGGATGAGATTGGCGCTTACCAACAACACATCCAAACCCAAAACAAACGTTTTTCCTAGCAAAGATGTGGATGTGTTGTGATTAAATTTCTGTGTTAATATTTTTGTCTCTTTAATAGGTAATTCTTTTTTAATTACATTGAAAGAATTCAACGTTATTACAGCCTCTGAATTTGTTCTTTTCCCATTTACCTCTATAACTATACATTTTTCTTATGAATTCCTGAGGAGCCGTGTCTATAGAAGCTTATATGTAAAAGATTGAATCACAGAATTGCCAACTAAACAATTTTTATACTTAGTAACGGCGTCACAACTGAATTTGCAGTGCAATATTTGACAAAACTCTATTCTAGCAAATGTGTATTCTATTCACAGAGTTATCAGCAAATTTATAATTAAATTTACTTCTAATGAATTGATAAGTAAAGACTGGAAAGGAAAATTATTACAGGCTATTGTTTCTAACTATATCTGAAATATATAGCTCATTTTCTGCCTATTGTCTTCAAGCCCCTTCTCGCTTCCAAAATTAACAGCAATATTTTATAGTTAAATAATTTCTCTTTCAATTTATACAATACTGTGTGTTATTATAAAAACCCTCTTCAAATATTATCAGAATTTATATAATTGTTCCTAATAGTTCGGTTGGGTTGTCATAGTGTAACAGGACTTAAAAAAATATATTCTCATGAAAACAACGAAGATAACATACTATTTTCACAAAAATAGCGCGCACTATTTGTTACGTACTTATTAAAATAAGTGTTAACGAACTTGTGAATTTTTCAAAAAATTGGTAATAACTTTAAATATACATTTATTAATTATTATCACTTCAAATCATTTGCAACAAATATAATGCTTCAGTTTTGTAATAAAAATTTCTGATACAAATAAAATTTGTTAATAACTCTGTGAAAAACATAATATGAACTTGATGAAACGCCATATTTCAAATGCTTTCAGCTAAATTTCACTTGTTAATAATTATGTTTAATGGTTTTTTGTTATCGATATTGAAAAATCACAAAACGCTTATACAAAACAACGAAAAAGAAAGTAATTATTGATTATAACTAAATGCAATGATGTTATTCTGAATAGAAGATATCTGTGCCGGACAATTAGTTAGTGTTGTGAGTTGCAGTTTAAGAAAGAGCTGTAATTAAGCAACGTGACACAGAAATGGATGATTAAGACTGGCACATGCAATTATTTACGGTTATGATAAGATTTATCAACAAGCAGTATTAACGGAAAACGCTAACATCCTTTTTGCAAGGTAATGTCTTAGCACTGAGTTGTAAGACTATACCTGCTTCGTAACTATATTATATGATCATAACGCAGCGAAGAACTCTGCTTTTTGGTACAGTTATTGATAGTAACTATAATTCCAGAGCAACGAGATAAATATCACTGTCCATAACTTGGAAACTAAAAGACAGTCCGACAATAGGAATGTCTTGCATAAAAAAGTATGTATAAAATCAATTACATATGAATGAGCTTTATTTAGTTAAAACTCTGTCTATTGCACATGAGAAGTTTATCAAAACCATAACTTGTTGCGTTTAGAGATTATATTGACAAATAAATATTTTTGTGAGCGTAGTGGAAATTAACGGAATATTAATGCAAATATGATATGCTAAGCTTATGCTTAAAGTATAAATGGAATGAATTAGGTAGTTCCCAGAGGAGGGAGGTGGTTAGGGATGGAGCCATTTAACATAAAAATATTAATAAAGTGTTAACAAATCTGTTAATTTTTTGTGAAAAAAAATTGTTAATAGGTTTAAGTATTGTAAAAATCTGCAAAACAGAGTTATTATAAATAAATTTTAATTTTTCTTTAAAATAAACTGTTGACAACCGCTAAATATTAGTTATGTAGTTATGTTAACAGTTTTTACGGAAGGTATTGTAAGATGAAGAAGAAGGTAATAGGAGCGTTGTTAGCGTTATTTTCACTTTCATA
>BNWD01000045.1 GCA_025998575.1 Alphaproteobacteria bacterium
ACAACTGCTAGTAAAATCAATGATAAAAAATCAGGAATAGCCGCCAAACTCTCCTCCTTCAGAATCCAATTCGCATACTGCAGAAAATTGGGAGACTAGCGACTTTTTACGCTAATAATGAATATAGGCTATCGCGCTAGCCTATATTCTTATGTTCCATAAATTGCTATATCTATTGTGATTAATTTTGCAATTATAACGGGTTTCTCTTGTGGAATGAGAATGGCCTCCACCACTATTGCAACTACGATATAATCCGTAAATCTTGTAAACAAAGCTCAATTAGGTGAAAGCGACTAGCTCTCTCCCCATAACAAAGTGACGTTGAGTTTATCAGAGTTGAGCGAAAAGAGCTGTTGCTTGAAGACTCAGAGAAGCACTCATCATGTTTATGGAAATTTATTTAAGAACACTGCTTCGTATACTTTAGAGAAAAACTTGTTAATCATAGATTAGTAACTATTTCGTAAGTTTATTGCGTTTATAGATATTATGAGAGCCTCGGAAATCAACATATTCTTAAAGCATAAATGGAATGAGCAATGTAGTTTCCAAGAGGTGGGCGGTGATTGTGGCCGGAGTCCTTTACCATAAAGCAGTCCTGTGAATTTCCCATAAAAATTGGCAATGGGGGCGGCCTTGCTGGCGAATGCCTGCTGGCTCTCAAAGGCCGCGGTCAGCTTATAAAGCTGCCCAGGCCGCCCCTTGCCAATTTGACAAACTCAAGCTAAGCAAAGCTTGAGTTTGACTTCATTAGAGCTGTGCGAATTCAACACTTGCTTGTTGGGAGGGGTTTTTATATACAAAAAGGAGCGAGCCTATTGACGATCTTGGTTCTAGCATCATGAGGAAGGCGGCAATATTCATGTTCAACAAGCCAACTATAAATAGTTGCCAAGCGTCTGGCAAAGCTATTACGATCATCGTAGGCAGTTTCTCCAAAGGCGCTCTTAAAATATATATCTCTCTATCATTCTGAGTCTCTTTATCAATCAGCCAATAAAAAGCACAAGAATAATCGGCTCCCCTCAAGTTTATTTCGCTCAAAGCTTCGTTAAATTCATAGCTTATATCTATATCATCATTACAACCAGTTGTGCCTCTCAGATCATCAGAATATTTTTCTTTCCACGAGAGAAGTTTAGTTCCTATTAAGCATACAACGAGTTTACGGTAGTGCCAAATGGATCTATCCTGTTAGTTATGTACTCAATTGTTATATCGAGGCCTCCTCTCAAGTCAAGATGCCCGTTTTCAATAAGCCAACGCAAAATTTTTGCAAAACATCTGCCAATATTAGAAGGATTAGTTTCGGCATCATTTCCGAATATCTCTTTAAACTCCTGCTTCACACGTTCTAAATCATCAATGTCTAGCAGATTTGTGAGCGCATAATAATATGTAAGGCCTGTAAAAGGCCTATCGGACGGTCTGCGTACCCATGATTTCATCAAAGCTTCCACATCATTTACCATTTAGAATTCGCAGCAGGCCCACGACCAAGCAGGGGTTTGCAATATGTTTTACACCATTTGTAATATTTTTCACACAATAAAAATAAAGGCTTAACATCTTCCGAGCTATTGTCTTTCAAAGTTTTAAACGCCGTTCGCACAGTTTTCCTTAAGGAATCCCCACCCCCCGGCAGGTTTTTTTTGCAGGCAGTTGGCTGCTACGCTTGTTATTAGCGTCATTAACAACGCTCCTATTACCTTCTTCTTCATCTTCCAATACATTCCGTAAAAATAGTTAACCTATAAAGCAAATATTAAATCAATATATCGCAGCTGCCAATGGTTTATTTTAAAAATATTTTAAGAAATGCTAAAAATTTTAGATATAAAGAATTCTAACAGCGTCTCACGTTTCCCTTTAGAAACTTGTTTTTGATTTGAGTTGTGAGATAGTTTGGTGGTTTGAGTATGATTAATTCGAACATGCTTCCAATGTCTGAAGAGCATTGAATAGCTGTGACAGAAGCCTGTGTTTCATTGAAAATTGACAAGTGGCGGCCTTGCTGGCGAATGTCAGCTGCATTCTTTTAGCGAGTACCTCTTAGTTTTCTTTTTTTCGGAGCTTTTTTTACTTCGCGTTTAGCCTTTTTTGCGAAATGAGGCTTTATAAAAATCTCCTCTTCAATTTTTATTGCCTCATCTTTTTCTTCGTCCGTTTCATATAACTCATCCCAATATTTCCTGGATACTGCCGAATTTTTCAGCAATTCCTCAACAGCGAACTCTTCTTCTTCATGAACAATAATTTCATTTATATCTGATGTCACAACTTGCGCAAATAAACTCTTTCTTTGCTTTTTCATCTCTGTAGAAACTTTTTCTGACGCCTTTGACACTGCGAGATCATAGCCTTTTAGATGATCGCTCAATAGCTTTGCGGCAAACAAATCCCTTCTTTTCGCGCTGTCCCCTCCCATGACGACGACTAAAACTGCTTTTTTGCCTCCGCTTTTGTTATATTTGGCTGCGGTCACGAATAAGTTGAACCCGGACGCGTATGTATATCCCGTTTTGGCGCCTTCGGCCCCATTATACCAGCGCAAAATTTTGCAATGCGTGTTGTGTTTTATTTTATTATATGTGAACGATTTCTCGGAAAAAAAATACCAATATTGCGGAAAATTATTGATTAACGCCAGTCCAAGCGTGAGGATATCATGAGCAGTTGTTATCTGTTTTTTATTGGGCAGACCGGACGGATTTTCGAAATGCGTGTTCTTCATTCCAAGCTGCCTTGCTTTTTTGTTCATTAACTCGCAGAATTTAGAGACACTACCGCAAAGTCCCTCAGCGGCAACAACAGCAGCGTCATTAGCGGATTTTATGGCGAGAGCTCTTATTATATCTATTACCAATATCTTCTCTCCGATTCTTAGGTTTAGCTTCGTCGGGCTTTGGCAAATGGCTAACTTCGACGCTTTGAACTTTGTATTAAACGAAATTTTTCCGCTTCTCAGCGCCTCGAATAAAAGATAAATAGTCATCATTTTAGTCAAAGACGCCGGATGCCTCGGTTTTTCTGCGCACTCTTGAAAGAGTATTTTCTTCGAATTGCAATCAAAAACTATAATAGCCTTTTTCTCAGGACACGAAGAAAAATTATGAGAAAAACAGCTCGAGACAACAATAAAAAATAGAAATAAAACGCGTGAAATGAAAATATTCATTATAAATTTTAAACAATGCTTAACAAAATCTCTTAAGAATACTTCTATTTTAACATACTTTTTCCGTTTCGCAAGACCTGCCGTTTAAGAGCAAGTTATAGTATGCAATGATATTATAAATTATTCGAAAACAGTAATAGCTAAGTTTATTGTCTAAATATTATTCGCAACACTAATCTAATAATATTAATTGTTTAATTTTCGTTTTCTTAGCAAAATAAACACTTTGTGCAACGCGCCAAATATAACATTTGTATATATAAACGGATATTACTTACTAAAAAGTTTTGTCTTGAAGCAAGACTTGCGACTTTAGAAAAAGTCTGCACTTGAAATAATCTAGAAGTCTAGCATAATCTTTCGACAAAATCAAATAAAAATTCACTGCGATTATACGAATACGATATATGCTGCCAGGATTGGAGTTAGGATTTTCCAGCAGATTTCTAGCATTTGTGTTTGTTTGTATCTTGGTAGGATGGCGCGGATTAGGATTATGAAAGCGATGATTATCGATGTTTTGATGATAAGTGCGATAGGCCCTGCTAAAAACGAAATGCCAAGGAAAGCTTGGTATCCGCCCAGGAATAGTGAGGCCGTAACTGCTGATATAAAGATCAGGTTCAGGTAGTCTGAGAGATAGATAATGGCGAATAATATGCCGCCGTATTCGACGTAGGCGCCGGAGACGATTTCGGATTCAGCTTCTATGAAATCGAATGGGGTTTTGTTCGCGAGAATTAATGAGATTATGAAGAAGACAATAAATAGTGGTAACGTTTTTAGCGCGAATGGGCAAGTATTTTGCATCTCGATTATTTCGATTAGGTTCAGCGATTTTGTCGAAATAGCGATGCAGATCATGGACAAAATGAATGGTAGGTGGGATGAAATAAGCTGGAGATAGCTTCGAATTCCGCCGATTATGCCGTATTTTGAGCGAGATTGTGTTCCTATTAGCATTTCTGAAAAGGCGAATATTGCATGAAAAAAGATGATTACTAATAAATTATTGCTAAAATTTGTTATGTATATTTCCTTTGAGAGTGGAATAATTGACAACTGAAGAAGAGAGCTTGATAGCATCATCCAGATGCCTATGATCGATTGTTTCGAATGATTCTTCAAAGAATTTCGCTTGAAAAAAAGCTTCAGAGCATCAGCTAAAGGCTGCAAAAGACCGAAAAATCCGCACTCTGTTGGACCAAGACGCAGCTGAATTCGCCCTATCAACTTCCTTTCTAATAGTGAGCAGTATGCAGCTGCCATAATGCATGAGACGAAAAATATAGCGGTTTTTATTATAAAAATCATTCTAACTCAGCTCCATTGCTATCCATTCTCTTCCTCCTCGATCAGAAGTGAAAAACACTTGCTTTCCATATTCTTCTATCATAATATACCTAATTCAACTCTGCATACAGAAAATCCATAAATGAAAGAGTTCCATAATTCCCTCTGATTCAGAGCTGCATGCATAAGAGAGCAGGAAGGGGAAGAGGCGTCTTTTGGCGTCATGATGACTCTTTTGATTTTGCCAGTAATGTCGACAAGTGCGACGCATGGTGTTGTGCTACCAGGACCACTCTCCCAGGTGTAGAGTAGGTATCTACCGTTTGAAACCCAGCAAGGAACCATTTGGCTATGATTTGGAATGCTATTGACTTGGAATATTTTCAGTCTTGATCTTAGGCAAAAAACGCTTGCTTTCCGCGTATTGCTCTCATAATGTCTCTAATTCAGAGCTGCATGCATAAGAGAGCAGGAAGGAGAAGAGGCGTCTTTTGGGGTCATGATGACTCGTTTAATTTTGCCAGTAATGTCGACAAGTGCAACGCATGGTGGGTGTCCAGGTCCACGTTCCCAGGTGTAGAGTAGGTATCTGCCGTTTGAAACCCAGCAAGGAGATTCAACGAGATATCCTGTGGCTATGACTCGTTCGCCAGATCCGTCAAGCTTCATCACGCATATATAAAATTTTCCCTTCTCTTGTTTTGTGCAGGCTATCAGATCCCCTCGTGGAGATACTATTGGCTGGGAATACTTTCCGGTTCCTTGTGAGACTTTTTTGACATTAGACCCATCGCTATCCATGACATAAATCTCCTCTCTGCCTCCTCGAT
>BNWD01000046.1 GCA_025998575.1 Alphaproteobacteria bacterium
GTGTTTCATCCTACGACAACAGCAACGCGCTTTCCTCGGAACATCGGCCCATCGCATGTCGCACACCATGAAACGCCTTTGTTTGAGAACTCAGTTTCTCCTGAAACGCCCAAATGCCTATGCTTAGCGCCAGTAGCTATCGCGACTGTTTTTGCAGTGATAACGTCCGTTGAGGACAACGTCAATTCAAAAAAACCATCTTTCGATTCCACTACGCGTTTAACCGTTTCATGAACAATCTCGGCTCCAAGCTCTTCTGCTTGCGACATCATTTTCATCATCAAATCAGCGCCTGAAATCGCGCTAAATCCAGGATAATTTTCGATAATATCAGTGTTGACTAGCTGCCCTCCAGGCCTGTCTCCAGCGATGATAACAGGCTCCAACCCTGCCCTTCCTGCATATATCGCACACGCAAGCCCAGCCGGCCCAGATCCTATTATAACAACATTTCTCATTATCAACACTTCACTTTCCGCCAATCGTATAATTACGATACGACACTTTTTACTTGTCGTCAACTAAAAATTAATACTAGAATATTCCATTTTTCACAGAGTTATTGGCAACTTTTTTAAGAGTTTCAGATAAGATAGTGTGCGTTCATTAACATTTAATAAAATCCATCCATAAAGTCAATCTTCCTATTGAACGAGCGAGTTAATATTGTCACTTATTAGGAAGCATTGCCTTTTCCTTGAGTGCCAGTATAGTCGAATGCATAACAATACGTTCCTGGTTTCGCAATATCAACAAGTCCTTTTTGGTCACCGTCCTCAAGACCATATCCGTTACTTCTAAATACTACTTTAGAAAATGAAAATGAAAAAACACAAAAGTGAATATAACTTATTGGATCAACAAATTTTATAAAACATCCGAAATATTCAATAGTTGAAACTACCATTGGCTTATCCACTTCTGCAGTTTGCAAAAAAGCAAAAGTTGAAACAGTTATTTTCTCCAAAGATCCTTCGTGCAGTTTTCTCACCAACTGTGGGGCAACTGGGCCCTGCGGAATGCAAATCCAAACGTCAGAAGCGCGCGCTGAACCAGGTCTATGAATGTTTGATGAGCGAAGAGATAAAATCGAGCTTTCAAAATGAGAATAACTAGCCCAAACTTCAGCGCAATTTACGCCGTTTGAGCCATCAACATTTGCCATAGGTGTAACATTAATCTTAGTGCCAGTCTTTATCACAGACTCTGCCCCAAAATTTATAATTCGTGTCGGAGGAGGAAACACAGCGGCTATGGAAGCGCTGTTTTTGGCGAATTTTGCGCAGGAGGTTTTCGTTATTCACAGGCGGGAGAAGCTAAAGGCGGATGTCGTTATGCAGGAAAAATTGTTCGCAAATGAAAAGATAAAATTTATTTGGAATTCTGGAATCTCAAGGATTTTCGGAACGAAATCTGTCGAGGGAATCGCTTTAAAAACCGCTGCATCTGATGATGAAACTATTCTGCCGATTAATGGTGTTTTTATCGCTGTTGGCACTCTGCCTGAAACTGAGTTTGTTAGCGATTTGATTGATCTCGATGCGGAAGGTTATATAATCGCTCCTGAGACGAAAACATCGTGTAAAGGGATTTTTGCCGCAGGCGATGTCGTAAGCGGCAGCTTGAAGCAAGCGATTTTTGCGGCAGGGCAGGGAGCTCTTATGTCAAGACATATCGAAGAATATCTTGGTGCGAGATAGGTTCGGGGGCTAGGATGAATCAGATCGATCAGAAAAACGCTGACGCCGTCAGTAAATCGATTTCTTTGATAAAGAATTTCGTGAATTATGATGGAGCTATTGCCAAAATAAAAGATTTGGATTGTCAGATAGAGGAGGAGAATTTTTGGGATAATTCTGAAAGTGCTGTTTTTATTGTGACTGAAAAAGAAAAGCTTCAGAATTCGATAGCTGCAGTTCAAGATTTGGAAAAAAAACTGCAGGATATAGTTGATTTTATCGAGCTGGCTGAGCTGGATTCTGATGAAAATTTGAAACAAGAGCTTAGCCAAACCCTTGAAAAGCTTGTTGTTGATGCTGCTTCTTTGCAAATAGAGGCGCTTTTGAGTGATAAGCATGACGCTTTGAATTGTTTTGTCGAAATAAATGCTGGCGCTGGAGGAACTGAGGCGCAGGATTGGGCTGAAATGTTGGCGAGGATGTATGCCAGGTGGGCTGAACGGCGGAGATATAAGCTCGAAATAACAGACAAAAACGGCGGGGAAGAAGCAGGTGTTAAGTCTATAACTTTGCATATAAAAGGCCAAAAATCGTTTGGTTGGCTGAAGAAAGAGTCCGGCGTACATCGCCTGGTTCGTATATCGCCATTCGACTCGAACGCAAGGAGACACACTAGTTTTGCGTCGGTTTTCGTCGTGCCGGAATTGAGCAACGACATAGAAATTGAGATTTTGGACTGCGACATTCGGATTGACACATATCGCGCTTCCGGCGCCGGCGGCCAGCACATCAACAAGACTGACAGCGCGGTTCGGATCACTCATGCTCCAACTGGGCTCGTCACGCAATGCCAAACGGACAGGTCCCAGCATAGGAACAAAGAGATTGCGATGAACATGTTGAAGGCGAAATTGTATGCGATGAAACTCAAGGAGCAGGAGGCTGAGGCGAATTCCGCGCAGCAGAAAACTGACATCGCTTGGGGAAACCAAATAAGGTCATACGTTCTTCAGCCATATCAGCTCGTCAAGGACACGAGAACTGGCTATGAAAAAGGAAACGCGGCAGCAGTTCTCGACGGAGATATCAACGAATTTCTGGAAGCCGCGATCGCTTCGTTATAAATTTTCTGCAAAGTTTTTCGCAATATGAGTCGGACGCATCGACTGATTTAAGAATGATTTATGAGTCATTTTTAGAGATATTTCTGTTATTAATTTATCTATTTTTTCACTTATGTTTTGATCGGTTATTTCTCCAAGAAAGCTAGCGGAAACTCCTTTCAAAACAAGAATAGTGTCCAGATTAGCCATGTTTCCGCCAAGTATATCGGTCCAAGGAGTGTCCCCAATCATCGCAGTTTTGCTGCAATTTTTAATAAAATTTTTGGCAAAATCGAAAATCGTTTGGTATGGTTTGCCGAAATATAAAACCTCACCTCCGGCTCTTTCATAAAACTCTCCAATTCCTCCTTGGCATAAAATTGGACGTTTTTTGTCATTGACTTTTTCTATCGCAAAAATGTCCGGATTGATGACTACAAATGGCCTCTTCAATTCCAAGCATTTATCTAAAATTTCTGCAAATTTTTCGAAACCAACGATTTCATGATAATCAGTCGTCACAAGCTCTTCCAGCAGAATCTCTTGGCCTGATTTTGTTTTCAAATTGTCCACCGAAAACGACTCTTTATTAATAGTCAGTTTTCCGACATAAATGAAGTCTGCCTCGTCAAGAGATTGCGTTTCCTTCAAATCCAAATTGGAAAAGAGCATGTCGTTCCTATCGAAAACCCAAGAAAAACACGTTGCATTTTTTATTTTATCTCGGAATTTCATGAGAAATGCTTGTCCTGAGGTCACAACTTCGTCATAATGAACGCCGTGCTCTAGGCCAAATTTTTCGTATATAGCCATCGCCTCCTCTGAAATGAGGGGCGAATTGGAGACGATAATGACCTTTTTTTGCAGGTCTTTCATCTTTTTCAACATCTCTTTTACGCCAGGAAAAAGCCAGAAGCCGTCATATATAACGCCATAAACATCTATAAAAAACGAGTCGTATTGCTCCAATAATTCAGCAACATTTTGACAAATCATCGCATTTCCAATAGCAAGAGATATATAACATTATACATAAATTTTATGAATATTTTCTTAAAATTCATCGTGATTTGCAACCATGATTTCTGTTTTGCTATAAAACGCTTCTTGGATTTTGACGCCAAAAGATGCGGAAAATATAGCCCAGACCGTGACTAAAAACATAACAGAAATCCAGATCGCTTTTATTATCATTTTTTTTCAGCAATTTTTTGCTGTATATTTTGCGCAACTTGCTGAAAGACAGTTGGCAACTCAGTTAATTCTTCAGTGCTAAAATTCGAAACCACATAATCTTGAACTTGGTCTTTTTCAAAAGGCCGACCAACCCCTATTTTTATTCTGTGATAATTATTTCCGATATGCCTGTCGATATCTTTTATTCCGTTATGTCCTCCACTACTTCCAGCAAATTTCATCTTAATTTTCAACGGTTCGAGATCTATGTCATCATGAACAACAATGATATTCTCATAAGGAACCTTGTAAAAATTCGCCAAAGCAAAAACTGCTTTTCCAGAAAGATTCATAAAAGTTTGCGGTTTTTGAATAAAAATTTTCACATCATCTATTGTTTTTTCTGAATAAAGCGAATCAAATTTTGCTTTGAAATCAGAAAAACCAAGCGCTGAAGCAAAACAATCTATAAACAAAAACCCAACATTATGCCTAGTTTTGCAATATTTAATCCCAGGATTGCCAAGCCCAACAATCAAAAACATCGCAATAATTTTAGCCAGCAGACTGTCCTTCAGTTGACGCTGTTTTGTCAGCATCGTCAGAAACCTTAGCGCCGACGAGTGTTGCGATAACAGCATCTCTTTCAGGATGAGCAGCAGAAACTCCAGCAGGCAACTTTAATGAATCCAGAGCAAAACTCTCCCCAATCTCTTTTCTTGCAACATCCAAAACAAGCTTATCAGGAATAGCATCAGGCGAACACAGGCATTCCAACTGGTGAACAACGAAGTTCACAAGACCGCCTTTTTTCAATCCCGCGCACTTATCAGCATTAATGACTTCAATAGGAATATGGATTTTAACTTTCGAATCCTTGGAAACGCGCAAAAAATCAACATGAACAGGGCGATCAGTCACAGGATCGAAATCAACAGAACGAGGAAGAATCTTCTCGTTGCAAGATCCAATCTTAGTGTTAATGACATGTCCCATGAACGCAGAAGAATAACACTCAGACAGCAATTCCTTCTCGCCGACAGCAACCTTCAGTGGCTCTTTCTCCGTTCCATAAATAATCCCAGGGACAAACCCATTATGCCGCAGCCTCCGCGCCTCTCGCTTGCCAGAGCCAAGTCTCTCAGAAATTCTCAATTCGGAAGCCATCTCGCCCCACATAAAACACACCACTTTATATTCAGAATATCAAATAAAAAACAAAATGTCTAGTCATAAGTTCAAAAAATATTTGCCCCGCATTTCAACGATATATATAAAGTGTGTC
>BNWD01000047.1 GCA_025998575.1 Alphaproteobacteria bacterium
GAACATTTATACATGCATTAGTAATAGAAAGTTGAAAATTTTGATAATTGCTCTTGATATTTTTTAAGCATTTTTTATGAATAAATAGAAAAAATTATTAACAGCTTTCATTTATCTAAAAGCATTTTTCAACTGTTCTTGTAAGTTTTCGTTACAGTGTATTTTTATCTAATATAATTGCTATCTACTCAGTGAATATTTAGATATGCTCTATTGTTAAGCTACTTTTCTTCGTTAAAAGTCAATAGTTTTTCCAGCGCGTAGTATTCTCTCATTTCCGGTTTAAATAGGTGGATTTCTATACCGCAAGCTTCGATTAGAACCCAAGAGTCCGTTTTCTCGATGATTGCGTGCAATTTCTCGGATTTCAGAAACCTAAGCAGAAAATCGGCGATTGCATGCATATGGCGCAATGACGTTCCGGATGCTATAATGCAAATTTCGGAAAATCTATTGAACAATGACGTGTCTATTTCGACAATATTTTCCAATTTTTTCTCGTCCAATATTTTTAAGATTTGTCCTTTTAAAGCCTTTAAACTCATTACTCCTCCGGTTTTTTTGCAGAACTATTTATAATAAATTTATCTATAAGTCTCTCTAAATTTAGAGACGATTTTGTCAATTCTATCTCATCTCCTTCGGCGAACTTCTTCTCGGAAAAACCAGGATTCATCGCAACAAACTTACTCCCTATGATTCCTTCGGTGACAATTTCAGCTGAACTATCGCATGGAATTTTCACAGGGTTCTTCAACAATAACTCCGCTCTTGCTTGGTAATTCTCGTCTATTTTCAAAGACCTCACGATGCCGATCTTAATTCCGTTCAACTTGACATCAGCGCCCTGAGCCAATCCGCTAACATCATCAAATCGAGCAACCAATACATATCCATCATTGATTTTCTCGCCTTCTGAAATGCACGCGAAATATATGAAAAACGAGGCAACAACCAAAACAACGGCGCCAATAACGGCTTCCAATACGTTACCTTTCATGAATAGATAACCAAAAAACTACAGCTACTACTTTAATTTTAACACAAAAAACTCAATCTTTCAAATATATCATGCATTACTAACATGATCATAACACCTTGTAGTGATATGACCTGTTAAAGAAAAATTTATTGATGAATCCGTGGCATATTTGAATTGCGCTACTTGCTGCATTATTGACTATTTAGAAGAATTTTATGTGGAGCAGTTTTCTGAGGAATTCTGGCCTCTAAATACACCATTCATTTATGGCCATAAGAAAATAGAAGAATGTGATGAATGTGCAAAAACAACTGATGACCGCCTTGAGCACTATAGACAAAAACAAAACCACACATAATACAATTATTACTGCGAAAGACGCAAAAAGCTATGAGAAAGTTTTCTTGGAATAAGTAATTTTACACTGCAAATTAAGTATAGCAAACTTTGGAAATTCATCAATAATAATAGCGAGAAAAGAAGATTTACAGCTTTACGAATAGAGTGTTAATTTTAAAGATGTAATGTATGACGTGATAGAAAATTCTATAGTTTAAATATTTTTTACAAAAACAAGCTGCTGATTTTGACCAACTGTATTTTAAACAAATTTTGGCTCTAGCTGTTATATTAAGAAAAGAATCTTAAAAACCAAATCAGATAATTAAAAAATGATTGGAAATTTTAAATAAGCCTATTAGCAAGTGATTTTGTATAAGGCATCATTTAATATGTTGCCACTCTCCGCGTTCTCCACAATTTCTGATTTTATGTTATTATATATTGTATGCGGCGATTATACATGCTTGTATTTTGTGTTTGTAAAAAAATTATTGAATTTGCCGGTTTTCGTTTTGATATTGTTCGTCATGACTTTGTGTTTCGGCCAAAGCGTAAGTTTGACGGCGAAATCTCAACTTTTCTCCTGCAGTTTATGTATAAAAGAGCTGATCGTATTTCTACTTCCGCTTATCATTTTTTCCTTTGTTTTGCGCGGCATTTTGAGTTTGAAAACGGAATCGATAAGCATTTTGATCATCCTAATACCTCTCGTTTGTATATCAAATTTTTCCGGATTTTGGCTGTCTTATATCTGCGCAAAGCCTATATTGGCGTCAGGTATTGTTAATGTTTCGAAATTAGAACCAGTCACTTTGCTTGCTCCTGCTTGGACTTTAAACATAAGGCCATTGATTGAAAACAATATTTCGCTACTTGCTGCTGTGTCTATTGCGCTTTTGTGCTCAATATTAAAATCTAACATTTGCGATAAAATTAGCGAATATTTGTATAAAATTTCCGATTTCATATTGAAAAGAGTAATTGCGCCAACTTTACCACTATTCGTTCTCGGTTTTATTATAAAAATGCAGCACGAAGGCACATTATGCTTAATCATAAAAGAATATGCTGTTTTATTGAGCTTGGTTGCAATTTTGACTTATGGATACATGTTTCTTGTCATTTTTTTCTTGTCAAATAGGTGTTTTAGCGAGTCAATTTCAAAATTCAAAAACCTCTTCCCTGGGGTTTTGATAGGGATGTTCAGCATGTCAAGCGTTGCTGCAATTCCTACTACTATCGAGGGCAGCGAACGCAATTTGAAGGATAAAAATTTAGCAAAATTTGTCATTTCTAGCACCGCCAATATGCACCTACTCGGTGACTGCTTCGCAATACCAATAATAGGATTGGCGCTACTCGTTTCATTTGGCCGCTCGTTGCCAGACTTTTCGCAGTACCTCGTTTTTTCATTGTATGGAATCGTCGCAAAGTTCGCTGCGGCAGGCATTCCAGGAGGTAGCGCCCTGATTTTCGTCACAATCTTCGAAGGTATATTCGGCTTTTCCGCTCCAATGCTGACAGCCATGACAACAATATACGTATTGTTCGACCCAATAGCGACGTCCGCAAACGTCTTCGGTCACGGCATGTTCGCCATTCTGTTCGAAAAAACTTACGAAAAAATCAAACACTGGCGAGCTAAACGGTAATCTTTCGAATAATTATCACGCAAACGTTTATTATCAATAATTAAAACATAAAGATGAGAAGTTTATTTGGCCATATTTTGTATATTGAGCGAACTATTTACGAGTTATTAAAAATTCCAAATGCAAGTGCACTAAATGGCAGTATTATAAGTTATTTACATTATTCAAAAATGCATAACAATATTAAATGCTGAAAACATATCTGCTCAAGTTTCAATTTAAGTTTACTATCCTATGTACTTTTTAATAGATTTCTTTCGAGAACTGTGACCGTTTCCTTCCACGCAAAAGCAATGTTCGAAAACAATCTGGCTGCAAAAATGTAACGATTTTCATACACCGAAGAAAAAAATATAATTTTTAAAGATTTTTATAATAGAATATTATTCCCAGAAATAGAAATTGCATACCTAGACTCTGTTTTCTTTAAGTAATTTTGAAAAAGGTTTTTGATTATATACAGCAATTTGCGTACTGTTTAATCAGGTCTTAATGAATCTTTTCTGTTCTTTTTGTTCTGAATTTCGAGATATATTCATTTTGAATCGTGTCCATTTAAGATTCATATGGAATAACATTTCTTCGACAAGCTTAGAAGAGTGTGCTTGAGCTACGTTAACTTCGATGCAAATCACATCTTTACGCCTCATGATAACATGAATTTTCTATCATTTTGCAACAACGCTTACTTACGATACAATTTTTATTATCAACTGAGCGGTGTCTATGAAGCTTAATATTTTTAAACCGTTGGACATATTCTTTCTGGAAAGTTCTCCAAGAAATGCGCTTAATGGCAGTTTCAATATAGCTTTCTGACAACCGCTTCCAATCTCCATTACCTCATTGAGGCAAGTATGTATGCAATTTAAACTTACCATACAAATACCATCATGAGGTAGTTTTTCATAATTCATCTCATTTTTTTGTTAATTAAGATCTGCATCAAGTTGCTTTTTTTAGTATCTACCTAGCTATTAACAGTAACACAGTCCAGATGTAACAAATGTGCTATTATTGTCAATAACTTTTCTCAATTTGTCAGCGCTCCTCTTAATTTTGTTTGTCAGATTTTTATAAGGATTTTCAGTAAAATCGAGCTCAATATACTCCATATAGTTCCGAAAACAATATTGGGCATGCAATTATTCACTGTTATAATTAATATTATCACCAAGCAGTATTAACGGAAAGCTCCAACATTCTTTATTGAGCATAATAACATTAATATTCTGCAAAACACGTTTCTGACTTCAGCAACTATATGCATAACAGTATCTTAAGTTTGCCAGTTCCAATTATGAGCAGTTCACTTGATTTATGTGGACTTTTTTTCTATGTAATCTTTATCAACGAACATTTTAATATGTTGTTGTATGAGTCAAGCAACCAAACATCTGGTTTCGCAATTACATGATCTACGATTTCATGACGCATTTTTGGAATATAAGTAATTCATGTTTATGCAAATTTACGCAAACGCTTTCAAGGCAATCCAGTTTTTGCTTTTTCACACAATTTCTTGAATGTTTCGCAGTTTACATAGCATATTCAAATACAATAAAACATAAATTATTTTTGTCTT
>BNWD01000048.1 GCA_025998575.1 Alphaproteobacteria bacterium
TCCGGTTCCCAATGCTTTGCAAATCTCCTAGCCCAGATGAAAATATCAAAAGGCATAAATTGATGAATAACAGAATCGCCAAAAAGTTCTTTTATATGATTCGCCGCAGTGACTGTAGTCGTTGTTAATAATATATTGATATTGGGATTAATTTTCTTAAATTCTTCTATAAATGGAACGGCAGATTTCGCCTCTCCAACGCTGACGGCGTGTATCCAAACCAGCTTTCCGCTCGGTCTTGTTTTTGACGCGACACCAAATCTTTCGCGCACTCTCTCTTCGATTTCCAAGCCTGAGGCTATTCGTTTTTTTATATACAGTCGAACAAAAAGAATCGAAAATACGCTTAAAATTCTAAATGTTTTTTTTGGAAAAAAATAAATGCCGCAATACAAAACGATTGAGACCAGAAATAAAAATCTTAACATTTTTCATGCCTTGCATATTTGATTAATTTGAATTAAATTTTATAATTTAATTGTGTAAATAATCGATAAAAATTTTATGAAAAATGAATGAAATACAAACAAATTCAAAAAACATCAAAGAAGGTGATATTTTTATTGGAATTTCTTGCGAAAATTTGAAAAGGAACGTCGCCGAAGCAATAAAAAATGGAGCAACATTAGTTTTTGTTGAAGCAAAAAACAAAAATTTATTTAAAAATTTTGGCGAGAAATTAATTTTTATCGAAGATTCTAGATTAATTTCTTCTAAATTATCCAGATTTTTACGCAGTTCGCAACCTGAATTTTGCGTTTCAGTGACAGGAACAAATGGTAAAAGTTCGATAGCTAATTTTGTCAATCAAATATGGAGTCTCTTAGGCGAGAAATCCGCAAATCTAGGCACTTTGGGGCTATTTATAGGAAGGCAAAAAATAGAAAACTGTGGATTTAATATACAAAATTTAACAACTCCAGAGCCTGTCACTCTCCATAAAATTTTAGAATATTTGCACAACGAAAAAGTTTCTCATTTTGTTTTTGAGGCTTCAAGCCACGCGTTAGATCAAAAAAGACTACATAGCGTCAAGCTGACTGCTGCTGCTTTTTCAAACATTGCCGCGGATCATTTGGATTATCACAAAACAAAAGAGGACTATCTAACCGCAAAATTGAAACTTTTTCATGAAATTTTACCTAACGACAACTATGCCATCATCTATGGAGATTCTGATATTATTTTAAATTCTATTAAAATTTTACATAAAAAAACTATAACTTTTGGCTTGAAAGACGCAAATGATATACAGGCATTTAACATCATGGAGCACACTAATCAACTCTCTTTTGATCTGAAATTTTTCGGCAAAATATTTAAAAATTTAACTTTAAATTTAGTCGGCGAATTCCAGATTCTCAACGTGTTGTGCGCTATGGGCTTGTGTTATTCTTGTGGCGCAAATATAGAAAATATAGCAAAAATTTTAATAAAAATCGACGCATTAAACGGTCGCATGGAACATATATTAGGTTTTAATGGAGGAGAAGTTTTCGTTGATTATGCCCACACAGCGGAAGGCATGAAAACTGCGCTGTTGTGTTTCCGACAAATTTGCAAAAGCCGATTGATTTGCGTTTTCGGATGCGGAGGAGACAGAGATAAATCGAAACGAATGGAAATGGGACGAATCGCAGACGAATTCGCTGACATTATTATCGTCACAGACGACAATCCGAGATCGGAAGATCCTGCCACGATTCGAAAAGAAATAGTCAAGAATTGCAAAAAAACAATAGAGATTTCAGACAGGAAAGAAGCGATTGCACGCGGAATGAAGTGCTTGGAATCAGGAGATTTCTTGATAGTTTTCGGCAAAGGCCATGAAACCACACAAATATATGCTAATAAAATAACTTCTCATAACGACAAAGAAGCAATTATGAAAATTGGTCGGGAAGAGCGGATTTGAACCGCCGACCCCTTGCTCCCGAAGCAAGTGCGCTAGCCAGGCTGCGCTACTTCCCGATCTTTTTGCGTCACCTCTTTTTGCGCTTCAGCGCTCTTCTTTTCCACAAACAAAGCGGCAAAATTTACCGGCTCAATCAAGAGAGGAGGATATCCACCATATCTTGTCAAATTAGCAACAAGTTCGCGAGCGAAAGGAAACAAAAGATAAGGAGCATGCACAAGCAAAATTGTCTCCAATACATCTTGATTCAATTCCTGAGCAACAAAAGTCAGACCAGCGTAAACCAAATCCAAAACAAACAAACTGTTCTCATTAACGGTAGCCGTGACAGAGCACTTGAGTGGAACTTCATAACTGTTGTCCGAGATCTTCGAGACCCCAGTTTCAACATTCACATTGACCTGAGGTTGATCAGTTTGATCACTATACTTTAATAAAAAATTCGGATTCTCGAACGACAAATCTTTTATGTATTGCTCTTGTATATAAAACGGATATTGTGCCTTGTTTTCTTTCTCGGTTTCTGCCATAATTATCTCCAATAAATTTATTTTGCCTTATTGGCAATTTGTTTTTTCATAGCCAGCGCTCTTTTTCCCAAAAGACGATCACAAGCGCTCAATAAAAAGCTGTCAATACCGTCTTTTGTTTCCACGCAACGAATGCTTTTCGTGCACACGCGAAACGAAACAGAATGGCCAAGCGCCTCGCTTAAAAACGAAACATTCTGCAAATTCGGCAAAAACCTCTTCGAAGATTTATTATTCGCATGGCTAACATTATTGCCATATAAAACCTTCTTTCCAGTCAATTCGCACACTCGAGACATATCACAAACCAAAACAATCCATATATATTTATGTTAACACGGTTCCGACCGTTTGTCAAATCCAGAAAGCTGGCCGTTCTCCATTTTTAAAGTGCGATCGCCGAACAAATTCATATGCGACTGATCATGCGTTATCGCAAGGCAAGTTTTCTTTTCGTTGGCAACAATTTTGCTTGTTATTTCCATAACCATATCCGACGTTCTCGTATCGAGCGCGGCCGTTATCTCATCCAAAAGCAGCAATTCGTAATCGCCAACAGTAGCCATCACAAGGCTTAGAGCCTGCCGTTGTCCACCAGAAAGATTTCTTACATATTCATTCATTCTGTTTTCTAAATTCAATCCAATTAGCGATAATTTTTCCTTAAAATATTCAACAATTTTTCTGTATTTTTTTATGCATCTATTCCTCAGGTATGCTAATTTTAAATTTTCAAAAATAGTCATTTCGGCAATCGTTCCAGCGCGCGGATCTTGCAAAACGCTTGAAATTTGAGCGCTCCTCTTATGCCTATCTAATAGAGTGATATCGCGTCCGTTGATGAAAACGCTCCCGTTATTAGGACTGCTTGCTCCGGAAATAGTGTTAAACAATGTTGTTTTTCCAGCGCCGTTTGCGCCAACAATCAAAACAAACTCACCTTTTTTCACGTTTAATGTCAAATTTTTCAATATATTTTTGACGCAAATATCATTGAGTTGCAAGAGCATTATTACCTCCTTTTTTTACTATCATAACAGCGATTATCATCAGGCCTGTTATCAGATTCAAATCTTGAGTTTTGATTCCTATAGAGTCACTATGTAAAGCTATATTCATGAAAATTCTATATAAAATTGATCCAAAAATGCACGACAATATAATGAGCGGTTCCTTTTTAAAGGCAAACATTTTTTCGCCAATTACAACTGATGCAAGGCCTATAACGAGCGTTCCAAACCCTTGTGAAACGTCGCAGAACCCTTGGTATTGGCTGAACAAGCTGCCACCAAGAGCGATCATTGCGTTGCTCAACATTAGCCCTATAATTGTCATTAATTTGACGTTTATTCCTGATATTGCCGCAAATTGCTTGTTATATCCTATGGCTCGTAGACGCAAGCCAAATACACTAAATAATATTAAAATCAAAGCTAAATTTAAAACAAATACTATGATAATCACCGATGTTAACGTATTTCTACCGCTAAATATTGTCACTTCCTCAATAAATGTTATATTAGGCGCGTTCATTATTCTTAAATTAATCGAATACAAAATGAAAGCAACAATTATGCCGCACATTAGATCTTTTATTTTAAATTTGACATTTAATATTCCTGTCGCAAGGCCAGCTAAACCGCCAAAAACTAACGCAAGAAATGTAGCGATAAAGGGTGACGCCCCCATTTTTATATAGACGGAAGAAACAGCTGCGCCCAAAACAAAGCTTCCGTCACAAGTCATGTCAGCAAAATTTATCGTTTTGAACGTCAAGTATATGCCAACAGCAACAATGCTAAAGATTAAGCCAAGCTCTATACTCATTATTATTTCTTGCATTTCCAAGTCCTTTGGAAGCGTGAACACAACAGGCGTTTCCAATTTGGTTCCTATTAATGATCAGATAAAAACGTTTAAGGAAATTCTTCCGAAAATGAAAAAACTAGGGATAATTTACTGTCCAGGAGACGCAAATTCTGTTGCCGCTGTTAATATGTTAAAAGAAACTGTTGGAAAGTATGGAATAGAGTTGTTTGAACAAGGAATTCAAAATGTGGCGGATATTCATCAAGCTGCTAAGAAATTGGCCCCAGA
>BNWD01000049.1 GCA_025998575.1 Alphaproteobacteria bacterium
ATAGTTTTCACAAAATATCCTGCTCATATTTACACTTCATAAGAGAGAAGTATTTATCTGACTACATCAAAAATTGAATAATTAGTCTTGGAGCGTAGATTCTTTTTTATATAAGGATATTCTTTAAATAATTCTCTTGCTGAACTACTTTTTATTATTTTGGAGAAGTATTGAGATAGGCATTTATCTCATCATTCTATATATAACGGCACTCCATCGATATACCAAGTGACTGTATTTTTCGCTTATGTCTAATAAATTTTTTGCATATCATATTAGGTAAGGCTAAGTTTAAATATTTATAACGTTTTTGTGGCCAATAATTATCGCTAAAAATTATGCGAATCCTCGATATTTACAATTATTCTCGACGAAGTATTTTGCGAGTTGCTAACTAATATAGGAGGCTTTTATATATTAAAAACTGCAGAATTTTGCTTATTCATTCACAGATTTTTGTGTGTAACGCAATATAACCATCAATTGTTGTGTAGCCTCATCAAGAATTTTTTTTGGCCTCGGAGATTTACATCCTCGCAAGCACTTTAAAATTGGCTAACTAGGAAATGGCCTAACCAAAGTATTATCTTTCCGTTATAATCACTAAAAATTACTTTCTTTCTCGTTGTTTGGTATAGGTGCTTTGTGATTTTTTTGCTATCAATAACATTTATTTTTAATTGCATATTTATTAACATTTGAATATTTTTTTACAAAAATTATTAACAAGTAAAAATTAGCTGAAAACGTTTGAAATATGGCGTTTCAGCAAGCTCATATTCTGTTTTTCACAGAGTTATTAACATTTTTTTTAATGATTTTGTTACAAATCATCATTATTGCAATGAGCATTGCATTTATCATATCTGAGCGAAAAACGCAATCACTTGGTGTAGTGATAGTAATATAAAATAACGAGATAAATGTCACTATTCATAACTTGTATACTCAAAGAAATACTCAGCAGGTTATTACATATAGAAGAAAGGTGTTTACAGAGCCATACAGAACACGCCTGAAAACATAATATTTTTACAATATAGTAAAGAGATTTTTTTTAAAGAATATCATGATATAGAAAATATAGAGTTACTGTAATAAGAAAGTATCTGCAAAATCAATTACAAGATATGCAATATATAGAAGTCTCTTCTTGATTTAAAACTCTATCGCTTGCGGAATAGTGGTTTATAAAAGTAAACTCTAATTTTAAATAAATGCTTTAAGAAGAATGTATTTGAAATATATGTAGAGTGACGAATAAAAATTGCGCAGACGGAGATCTCGCTGACTAATGTTAGCTTTTTGTTATAAAAACCGTTGATAGCTTTTCTTGTTCAAAGCCGTTTTCAATCAAGTTGAATAGGCTAAATTTAGATGACATAGAAAAACTAAAATGATAAGACAATGCATAGATAAAGAATTTAAATTAAATAAATAGTAGTAAAGATGTTGAACGCAGGTAATGCAAATTGAAAAAATGAGCATGAATTTTTATTCAGAGTTTGGATACTAGGATTGTTAGCAGCTTTAAAAATCATAAATTATGAAAAAGTGCGTCATGCTGGTATTTGGAATGGAATTATTGATTGTAAGAGAACATTTACCGAGAAGATGCAGTTACGCTTGGAAGAGCGCACGCAATTTGGATTGATTGCCACAAAGAATATATGATAGCCAACTAGCTACGGTTTTGATAAGCGGCTCATCAGAAAGAAACTTAGAAGAGGCTCATTAGCATTTATCCATCTCTTGTAATTGGTTTTGTATATACTTTCTTATTATTTGGTCACTAACATTTTTACAATAGCTTTTGTTCCATAATTGCCCACCAATAAAGATTTCTTTTTTATAGCAGGATTTATCTCGCTGGCAGGCCTTGTTATTATATGCATGATACGAGATGTAGATACTTTTGACTCTGTAATATATAGGTCAACAGAAATTTCTATATAGTAAAGATATCCTGTTTTATTAATTATGTTTTTAGAGTTGTTCTATATGGTTCTGTAAATACCTTTTTTCCATATTCATTGATGAGTATTTCTTTTAGCCTCCAAGTTATAGCAGCTCACCATCACTATACCAATCTAAAGTCTCGCTACTCTTTGATAAATCTCTTTGCTTAAGTCTTTCATGAAATCGATGTTAAATTCTGCTCAAAACAACGCAACTATTACCTTGCACTCACTAACATTCACTCTCGCAGAATATTCAGACAGTTCCAGCTACTTGACAATCAAAACTAACATCCGGTAATAATTAATAATAAAATTATTATGTTTATTTAAAGATTTTATTTTCTATGAAGTCTAACTATGGCTTTGAATACAAAACATTCATTGATATACACTGTATTCTTGATTCTTGCCGCTGAAATACTACGTATTCTTATTTAGCGTGTAAATTTCTTCTTGTCATAATCATTATATTTTTAATTGAAAAATAGAGCTATTTCAATTGTTAATTTGCATATTCAAATCAAAAAATGCTCATATTAAATTTATCGATATTACAATAGTTTTTTTGTGTCGTAAAAAATAAGAATACGAGGTAATTTTTAGCAACATTTTGTTTGGCATATTATTCATGATTTTCCTCTTTTTTTATTTATTATGACACGAAATCTACTGGATTATCCACAAATTACGGTTTTAATAAACAGCTCATGCGCAATAGATAGAGTTTTAAATAAAGAAAAAGTTCCTATTATTGATTTTGTGCATACTTTCTTATTATAGCATCTTAACCTTCTTTTTTATATATAGTATATTCTCTTGCGAAGCAGTTTTTATTATTTTAGTAAAGTTATTAATAGCAACATTTATCTCGTTGCTCTCGATTATAACAGCTCACAATCACTACGCTAAGTGACAGCGATCTTCGCTAAGCCATGATAAATTCACGCTTGCTTTTGATACTAAAAATGTATCTCGCAACTTTTTTTCTCAGGAGCATTTGGTAGTTTTGGGTTCTAGAGGTTTACCACGTAGTTGATAGGCATTTTAATGACATACTTCAGCTTATTCAAAAAAAGTAACGAAGAGTTTGATTTTGCTAATTGCGGAATTCCTTTATTCGAATATATCGACGCGTTTCATAGAAACGAATATAAAAAACCTTTTGATAAATTAATGTTGAGTCGCTTTTTGCCTGAAGCTTTTGCGGAACTTTTTCTAAGCTTTGGAATTTTCAATAGAGATTTTCGGGATAGGTAGATATTTCCTGCAATAGTTAAGTTTATCAACCAAGCAATTTAACGGAAAGCTCCAGCATTCTTTTTGCAAGGTAATATCTTAGACTAAACATGTTTCTGATTTGGTAACTATATTGCATGGCCGTATCTAAGTTTGCTAGCACCAACTTCCGTACATTCCTTCTTCTGTAAATAAAAGCTTCCATGAATTAGACTTTTTCTAGTTTAACAGCGAAATATATTTCTTAAATACTATGAGTAAATAGCCGATAATAAGTCAAAGAAGCAATTCCATAAAAAAATACCAGGTTTTCAATTGCCTCTTTACATAAATAACATCTTTCATAGAACAAACACATACAAAATCAACATCTAAGATATTTTTTTGAATACTAATGTAGTGAGCACTCGCTAACGAAGTCAAAGGCTCAAGCCTGGAGAAAGAGCTAGACCTCCTGTAGCTTCTTTCATGCCGTCTTCAAACATTTTGTCTGCTTTTTGTTTGGCGTCATTAAAAGCCGCGAAAACGAGGTCTTCCAGAATGTCAACTTCTTCAGGATTGACGACTGACTTGTCTATAGAAATTGCCTTGAGCACGCCTTTCAACGTCATTGTCACCGAAACCATTCCGCTACCAGAGCTTCCGGAAACCTCTTTTGTCTCGAGCTCCGCCTGAGTTTTGGAAATCTGCGCTTGTAATTTTTGCGCCTTGTTAAGCAACTGCTGCATATTGTTCATAATCACTCCTTAATCATAATCCCAGAAAATTGATCGCCACACATCCCGTGTTGACGTCTATAACTAAAATAGTCTTCATTTGTGAACGTGTCTATATTAATTTTCGAAACTGTCTTTGCTCCGCATTTCATCAATTTGTCCAGTATCAAAAATTGCATATCAAAAAATATCTTGCTGTCAGAGAACGACAAATACTTCCTGTCTATTTTTTTCGCGACATCGCTCTCTATGACAAGTGAGTTCTTCTGAACGCAAGGGCCGATGGCAGCAAAGATTGATTTGCAGTCCATTTCGCACATTTTTTTCATAGTTTTTTCAATAATATTTCCGATAGCGCCCCTCCAGCCGGCGTGAATAGCGGCAATTATTCTAG
>BNWD01000050.1 GCA_025998575.1 Alphaproteobacteria bacterium
AGTCCAGATGTTCGAGCAGACCAGATTCATCTCCTTTGTGAAGGTAGCCTAGGCGCGCGCAATTTATCGTCACAACGCCAATGGAGCCAGTCTGTTCTGCAGATCCAAACAAACTGTTTCCGCGCTTCAAAAGTTCCCTTAAATCCAGCTGCAGCCGACAGCACATAGACCTAATCATGTTCGGGCTCAAATCCGAATTCACAAAATTCTGAAAATACGGAATGCCGTATTTCGCAGTCATTTCAAACAAGATATCAACATTTTCGCCGTCCCAATCGAAATCCTTCGAAATGTTGTATGTTGGGATTGGGAACGTGAAAACGCGACCCTTAGCGTCCCCCCTCGTCATGACTTCTATATAAGCCTTGTTGATCATGTTCATCTCTTTTTGCAGATCGCCATAGCAGAAATCCATTTCCTTCTCAGCGATTATCGGGTGCTGCTCCTTCAAATCTTCCGGGCAAACCCAATCGAAAGTCAGGTTAGTGAACGGAGTTTGTGTCCCCCATCTCGTCGGGACATTCAGATTATATATAAACGCCTGCATCTCCTGCAAAACATCTTGATAATCGAGGTTGCCAAGCCGAATGAACGGCGCCATATACGTGTCAAAAGAACTGAAAGCCTGCGCGCCAGCCCACTCGTTTTGAAGCGTTCCAAGAAAATTGACGACCTGAGAAAAAGCCACAGACAAATGTTTTGCAGGAGACGCCTCTGCTTTTCCGGAAACGCCATTGAACCCCTCCTGCAAAAGCGTACGCAAAGACCAGCCAGCACAATAACTGCACAACATATCCAGGTCGTGAATATGAAAAAAACCATTAATGTGTGCGTCGGCAATCTTCGGCGTATAAATTCGATTCAGCCAATAGTTGGCGATAACTTTCCCGGACAGATTCAATATCAAGCCGCCCAACGAATACGCCAAATTAGCATTCGCGTTGACACGCCAATCCAGCCGATCGACATATTCGTCAACCGACGAAATGACATTAATTAACGATTGTTTCTCAGATCTTAGTTTCGCATGCTGGTCGCGATATAAGATATATGCCTTTGTAGTTTTTGGATAGTTGTTTTCAATCAAAATCTGCTCAACCACATCCTGAATATTCTCGATAGTTGGAGAGAATTTTTCGTTTTCTTTGAGCAAACGCTCAAAAACTTTATGCGCCAATGCCTTCGATTCGTCAACGCCGAATTCGTTAGTTTGTTCGACAGCACTCGCGATCGCTTTCGTTATTTTGTCCAAGTCGAATTGAACAAATGTTCCGTCACGCTTTATGACAAATTTCAAGTTGTTTTCAAATTTGTTTGTCATATTTGAGCCCTCCTTTCAATCAAAGCAACCGTGTTCTCAATGCCATACAAGAATACAAAGCTACCTATTTTCGGCCCGCTTTCCGTTCCAAACAAGACATTATAAATCAATTTGAACCAAGCTTTCAACTCATTTTTTTCATAAAATTTCTTTCCAACTTCAAAAACAAGGTGTTGCAACTCATCGGCAGATGCGTCGTTTTTAATTTCATTCTTTAGCGCATTGCGCAACTCAAGAAGTTCAGCCTTTCGCTGTTCGTCGGGAGCCTTTGGAATCCTTGTTCCGGCAACAAAATCATTATAATAAACAATAGCAAATTTCGCTAATTTCTTAACGAAATCCACTGTTTCTTCTGAAGCATCTTTCAGATATTTTTCGGCAAATTTCATCAAAATATTAGCATCCGACGTGTTGCAAGATTGGACAAGATTCAGCATCAAAGAAAATTTCAAACACCCCTCATAGACAGGCGGTTTGCCATTATGAATATGAAAAACTGGGTTGTCCAATTTTGTCGAATCTGCATCATTTCGAAATCTTTCCAACGCGTCGATATAGTCGTCCATAGCAGAAGGGATTACATCGAAAAACAATCGTTTCGCACGTTTTGGAGCCTGAAACATATAATAAGAGAGGCTCTCAGTCGGCGCATATTTCAGCCAATCCTCCATAGACAACCCGTTCCCCTTTGACTTCGAAATCTTCTTTCCCTCATCATCCAAAAACAACTCATACGTCATGTTTTCAGGCGGAACGCCGCCAATAACATTCGCAATCCTTGACGACAATTTGAACGACTCAATGAGATCCTTGCCGTTCATTTCATAATCAACGCCAAGAGTAATCCATCGCATTCCCCAATCCGCCTTCCACTGCAGCTTGCAATTGCCATCCAAAATAGATATTTCAATAATCTCGTTTGTTTGCGGATCCTCATACACAATCGAGCTTCTTTCTAGATGAATCTCCTTTATCGGTACTTGCAAAACTCTGCCAGTTCTCTTGCAAATCGGCAAAATCGGACTATACGTCTTCTGACGCTCATCTCTCAAAGACGGCAGCATAATATCCATGATATTGTCGTAATTCTTTAAAATACTCTTCAAGCATTCGTTGAAGACCCCTGTCTTATAAAGCTTAGTTGAACTTTTGAATTCATACTCAAAGCCGAAAGAGTCAAGAAAACGACATAGCATCGCGTTGTTGTGATGAGCAAAACTTTCGTATTTTCCAAACGGATCTGGAACGGAAGTCAAAGGTTTTTCCAGATTTCCAGTCAACATAGCCTGATTTGGAACGTTTGACGGAACCTTTCGAAAGCCATCCATATCATCAGAAAACACAAAGATCCTCGCCGGAATCTCAGACAAGAGCCGAAAAGCATTCATAACCATGGTCGTTCTCAAAACTTCGCCAAAAGTTCCTATATGAGGGAGCCCAGATGGTCCATATCCAGTTTCCAAAATTATCGTATCCTTCTTTTTTCCAAGCGGATTTTGCAATCCAGAAACGATCTTTCTTGCCTCCTCAAAAGGCCAGGATTTCGCACCAGACAGATATTTATTCGCGTGCATAGCCATCAAAACCTTTTTATGATTAATGACAGTAGTATATCAATCTCCTTAACGTTTGCAAATCTCCGAATCATCAAAAGCTCCCATAATTTCACCTCTATATAATTATAGAATAACAAAACTTATATCATGTGTCAACAAATATTTAACCGATTGTTATCTTAAAAGTATAAGTTTCTGAATCTGAATTTATTTGAGCTGGATTTGATTCTATCATGTCTGTGCTTCCTAGAACTTCCTTGCACTTTGCAACAAATGAAATAGCCTGTTTTGTTGCAAAAGACGCAGAAAGCTTGAGTTTCAAGGCGTTATTTTCAGCAATCACTTCATACGCTCCCCCTATCTTTGGCACCTTAAAATCCTTGCTTTCTATCAGTCCAGCGAAAAAAAGGTGAGAAAAAACCTTTTTTGCATCGCCTTCAGAAAATTTTCCATCTCCATCTCCATTTTCAGCGTTTTTAAACCTTGTGTTAGCCTCCTTGTCATCGCCTGGCAGCGAACCATAAGAACTAACATAATTCTCATATGCCAACTGCAACATCTGAACATCATTCACGACGGATTTTATCCTTGCAGACATAATCATATCACGGCCTTTAAACGTCGCACCGGCAATGATCCCAACAATCAACAAAACTATAGAAATTTCGACCAGAGAAAATCCGTCTAAACGTTTAATCTTAGTCATTTTCTTCTGTGGCTGGCTCATTTTTATCTTCTGTTTCTGTTGCAACTTTCTCGTTGTTTTTCTCATCATTTTCAGTCTTTTTAGCCGGCTTCTGCTCTTTCTTCTCTTTGACGATTTTCTTACGCTCCTGATTCAGTTCATTTGCATCTTCATCCAGTTGATTCATATTATCTTCCAAGTCTTTAACATCCTTTTGCTTTTCCTCAGCAGACTTGTTAAAATTATTCGCATCCCGCAAAACATCTTGCATTTCGCCGTTTATATCAGCGTCCAATCTTGTCAATTTATATATAAGAACAGAAATTTTTGTTCTTAAATTCGACAATTGCTCAATCATAACTTCCCCTTGCTTTCCATTGGCGCAGTTGCCACAATTAGCGCAAAAACTGCCAAGCAAGCAAAGAACAAAAATCTTCCAAAAATTCATATAAAATTCCCCAAAAAACCTCTCTCTATTTTTAGTTTACGATCTTTTTCCAAACAATACAAGAATTTTTTTAATAAAAATCATAGAAATTGTTAAGAAATAGTTAATTTTAGTTGATATAATTAATTTGTTGAATCTCTCATAAATATGCGTATAATTAATGAGGTGTGGTTTTCCGAATCTGGCCAAGTGGCAGAATGGCTATGCAGAGGATTGCAAATCCTTGTATGT
>BNWD01000051.1 GCA_025998575.1 Alphaproteobacteria bacterium
TTATGCATACAATTTTCTCATCAGATTCAGCCAATTTACATATAGTTTTATTAAAAATATCAGAAAATTTGTGCGAAGATTTCGTCTCTATTCCATGAAGATTTGTCGCCTCACGCTCTGCGATAGCGTGACCCTTTCCCTTTTTCGTCAAGACGTGAATTATGACAGGTTTATAATTAGCGATGTCGCGAACATTAGAAAAAATGCTAATCAAATTCGGCAAATTGTGACCATCTATTGGGCCAATATATTGGATTCCAAACTCCTCAAAAATCGTTCCATCTTTGACAAAGTGCAATAAATTTTTCAATAATTTCTCTAAATATTTAGCAAAATTTTCTGGAAGTTTAGATAACAGCCAATTGATATAACGACGAAAAGAAAGCGCTTTTCTCGAGGCTAATAGTTTTGACAAATATTTTCGCATAGAACCGACTGATGCTGAAATAGACATCTGATTATCGTTCAAAACTATTATAAATCGCGATATATCGTTCAAATTATTCAGCGCCTCATAGATCATTCCGCCGCCAAAAGAGCCATCACCAACTATCGATAAAACGTTAAAATTTTCGTTATTCAAATCTCTTGCTTTCGCGATGCCAAGAGCGGCGCTTATAGAAGTCGATGAATGGCCTGAAATGAATGCGTCGAACTCGCTTTCGTCTGGATCACAAAACCCAGATGCTCCAGATATACTGCGCAAATTTTCCATTAACTCTTGCCGTCCAGTGATCAATTTGTGAGTATACGCTTGGTGCCCAACGTCAAAAATGAAGCGATCAACAGGACAATTGAAAACGCGATGCATAGCTACTATGAGCTCTATGGATCCCAAATTCGAACCCAAATGTCCGCCGTTAAGCTCAGTCAAACGTATTATTTCAGCTCGCAGTTCAGAGCACAATTGTTCAAGCTGAACAATGCTCAAGCTCTTCAAATTCTTTGGTGATAAAACTGAATCTAAAATCATTTTTTAAGAAAAAATTGGAGAATTTTTAATAAAATCAACAGCTTTCATTAACGAAAATTTATCATCAGATTCTAGCATAATTCGTGTTAAATTTTCTGTTCCGGAATGACGCGAAATAACGCGGCTATTGCGGCCCAAAATATCGTGTTTAATGAGATTTAGCGCATTTTGAACAGCCTCATTATTGATATTAATATGAGAATGAATATTCATGATTTCCTGAGGATATGGCGTAAACAGGGTTTTTATAGAGCTTACAACAACATTTTTTCTCTTTATATAAGCAAGAACTTGAAGAGCGGCAATGATGCCATCTCCAGTCGTCGAAAAATCGAATGGAATTATATGTCCTGATTTCTCGCCGCCAAGATTAGCGCCAATCTCGATCATCTTCTCGACAACCAACTTATCTCCAACATCAGAGCGAACAACATTAATGCCACGCGACAACAGAAAATTCTCCAGAGCCATGTTCGACATCGTAGTCAAAACAACATTTTTGCCAGAAAGCAAATCTCGTTCAAGCCAATCGACAGCGATCGCAGCAATCACGTAATCCCCATCCAAGACAGAGCCAGTTTCATCAACTACAATCAGTCTATCGGCATCGCCGTCCAATGCAATCCCAATGTTAGCTTGATTATCAACGACAGATTTCTGAAGCAATTTCGTATCGAGAGCTCCGCAATCCTTGTTAATATTGAGCCCATCTGGATCTGCACCAATGGATATCACCTGTGCACCCAGTTCCCAAAAGACCTGAGGAGCGATTTTATAGGACGCTCCATTTGCCGAATCGACAACGATTTTCATTGAAAATAAGCCGAGATTTTTAGGAAACGAGCTCTTGGCGAACTCAATGTATCTGCCAGAAATATCATCCAAACGTTTGGCTTTCCCCATTTTATCAGGAGTCGCTAGTTGCTGAGAATCTTGAAAAATTTCGCTGATCGCTAACTCGTCTATGCGAGAGATTTTCAACCCATTAGAGTTAAAAAGCTTGATTCCGTTGTCATAATATGGATTGTGAGATGCAGAGACGACAACGCCGAGATCAGCTCTCAGAGACTTTGTCATAAGAGCCACGGCCGGAGTAGGAATAGGGCCAAGAAGGAAAACATCAGCCCCTGCAGCGACAAAACCTGCAGTCAAAGCCTGCTCGAGCATATAGCCAGAAAGGCGAGTGTCTTTGCCTATGACGACAGAGAATTTGCTATGAACAGTCTCGTTGCCAGAATTCGCATAATAATTGACAATCGCAGCCGCTAACTTCACAGCACAAAAAGGAGTTATAAAGCCATCATTAGCCCTGCCGCGAACTCCATCCGTCCCAAAAATATTCACACACGCCTCCAATTTTATAAGATAATTTAATATTATAGCATGAAACAAAGATAAGGTCAAGAATTTGTTGTTAAAGAGCAGATAAAAGTTAAAAAGCTTGATTCCATTTTCTCACAATACGAATTGTGAGATGCAGAGATGATAATGCTAAGATCAGCGCTGAATAGTGATAGAAGAGAAGACTAACAGTATAAGTTGAAATATTCAGAGTGATTTACACATATAACTGCTGGCTGCAATATTCTATTGTTATCAACTCCGTATATTAGTGCACAAAGATCTGCCTCTCTAGTCAACTGTTCATATTTTTTACAGAAGATGTTGAGTTCGTGGATTTTGCGAAAGAATTGTGAGTTAGTGAATTATTTATTGGAAAAGCATTAAGACTGCAGAAATAGGTAAAATCGAGCGTAAAACATAACTATATTGTTACATTCTGAGACTCACTAAGAATTCGCATTGATATAAACAGTATACCATGAAGAAAAACAACTGTAATAATTAATAGTGTGAGCTGAAATATGAGATTAGAATGATTTAACGTATTTACAGTTGCGCATATATAAAATTGTATTTTGCGCTGAATATAACGGAATAATATCAAATATTTGCAGAAAGATTTTCCGTGCTCTTCAAGATATCATAATGTCAATAGCAAGAATTCGATGATAAAATTCACGAAAAGAACATAAACTGTATATTGACAGCCGTAATTTAAGCAATAGTATTTGGGATTAACAACCGGTTATTGGGGCGTTAAATTTGGGCATATTTGTGAGATGTGTTTGTAGGTGTATGGATGGAAAATAGCCGCAGTTTATAAAGGATGGTGTAAGATATTGTATACAGATCCTGACTATACCTTAAAGAAAAACATATTTCGGAGAATAGCAAGGACTTAGGAGAAATGTTTGATAAATTTTATAGATGGCAGGCGATATTTAAGTGGATAAATAAAGTTTGGAAATGATGGATAGCCCTTCTTATATTACAACAGCTAACTGTCACTACTCCAAGCTAGAGTGTTTTTCGCTACGCTATGATACTTAACGGCTATGAATATCCAGGAACATTCACTGTTTTAGTGTATTTGATATATGCTATTGTGAGGGAAATTCATTGAAAAGACTGCTAAATAAGATGTCTCATTTGAATATAAAAATTATATGAACTGTTGCGAATTACTAGTACTGGAAATAGTTTCTAACATATAGTTGCCAAATCAGAAACATGTTTAGTAGAGTCTTACAAATCAGTGCTAAGATATTAGCTTGCAAAAAGAATGCTGGAGCTTTTCGCTTATTTCCATGCAAACACTAATCTTTTTCAAAATAATATAATTATTAAAAAATGTTTTGCCTGTCAATTGTTTCCATCTATAATTGTCGTATTTATGTGAAATTCTCATCAATTCTAAGACGCTTCGATCTTTGAAGAATATTTTGAGAAGCTGTTGAAAATTAACGATCTATAAAAACATAATTATAAACCTATCTTCCACAACCTACAGAGTTTTAAATCAAGAAGAGGTTCAGAAGAAGCTTACTCATATTTATCCATCTCTTGTAATTGACTTTGTGTATGCTTTCTTGTTATAGTATCGCTAACATTAACCTTCTTTTTTATATAGGTGTATTCTTTAGCAAATATACTTTTCTATCATATGTATATTGTTAACAGGAATTTCTAGTTCTACAATTTTTATATAGTAAAAATATCATATTTTATTAATTATGTTTTTAGAGTTGTTTTATTCAAAAAGTTATTAACAATTTTTTTTCACAGTTCTGTTAACACTTTCTTAATATTTTTATGGTAAAGGACTCCATCACTCCTCGGAGAGTACCTAACTCCTTCCATTTACGCTTTAAGCATAAGCTTATGTTGATTTTTACTACGCTTTAG
>BNWD01000052.1 GCA_025998575.1 Alphaproteobacteria bacterium
TTTTGAATCACAATGTGTAAGGAGTTAACTACTATGAGAAATAACAATGCTAATACCAGAATGTTGAGGAAGTTACTACTCCTCGCTATCCCTTGCTTTCCTGAAACAGTGTGGTCAATGCAAGAACAGCAATTTGATTTGGCAAGTCACTTGCCTGACGTTGATTCAAGTTTGCAATCAACAGTTGACACCGTGAAGGAGTTGCAGCTGCTAACTAGTATTGTTGATGAGAGATCGCGGAATGAAAATACGAAAGAGTATTCGCTCATTCCTTTGTTTTGCTATGCTTTACATAAACTTAAAGAAGAGCAGAAATTACTTTTTACCAATGAGCGTGAGTTTTATGCCAGATGGAGCGGCGGTGATAAGGACATTGTTCAAATGTTGTGTAATATTGGAGATTTTTATACGCAGAATATGCTTGAACCTTGGTTGCTAATAGAATATGGTGACAAAGCATGGAACTCATTGCTGCAAAATCATATAGCAACATATGACGAGCTGTTCAAATATGACTTTTTGTTGCCTGAAGTCGTTGATATCTTTACTACTAGTAATAACCGCCAGACTGTCTCCCTCTTGGCGAACGTTATTCAGTTAAATATAGGTCATGAGCGCACTACTTATGTGTTGGAATCATTGCGGTCAAGCATTCTATTGGGCGCAGAGGACTTTGCTAAATTTTGTGGAGATTATTTTGAAAAATTGCAAAACTCCAAATTGGGTGAGGGTTTTTCTTACAAAAAACGGGAGGAAATTATCAACGAGTCCAAAAATATTCTTCCTAGTATTGATGAAAAGTATTGGAAGTATTTTAACGAAGTAATGGCGACCAAAAATATTTTTATTCCAAAGGACAGTAGTGCAACGCAAACGTTTAATTTTGCCGAATATTTTTTTCATGACCTCGTTGACTTTCAGGGTCAACTTCAGCAGGCTTGCAATGAACAGTCTACGATGAATTATATAACTAAAGTTGTAACTATGAACTCTCCTTATAATAAACTTTTGTTTTTTGCCTTCCCTAAAATTTTGTTGATGAAAATCAACGGTGAAGATAGAATATTCGAAGCTTTGGGAGGGGTTTATGATTTTTGGGATCCCAATAAATATAAAAAACTAGATTCTGGCTATAATTCTTCATGGCAAGAAAAAGGCTTGCGAAATATTGCTGAATTTTTCTTAGAAAATCTGAAAGATAAAAATGTATCCAAAGCAGACAACCTTATATTGAGAGATGCACTTTCCTCTTTAAATAGCCATATTTCCTTTGAAAAGACAGTTAAAGCATTAACAGTTCTTGCTAATAAAATGATTGATTCGAATGCTGCGCAGAAATTAAGAAACAGAATTGCCGCGCTGCAAAGTAAATTAAAAGAATATTGCGAATTGTATCACGCGTTCGACTCTTCGATTTGCTCAGAAAATAAGAACGAGATGATTACTATATGGAAATCAACAGAGCTAAAAAACAAGTTTTTGTTCATTCAATCTGATTATAAAAATTTGATTGATGAGAATAACATTGAAGAAGAAGATATTAATAGTGTTCTTGAATTGATAGAATTGTATGATAATACTAACAATTTACACAAGTTGAATGAGTTATTTTACTTTCTACCTGATGAGGTTCAATCCGACAAGCATATTTTGAAGTGTTTTCAATCAATTTGGGAATATTACAAAGGGTTTCGCTTCTCTCTGGAAAAGTTTTTACTTCCAAATGCCAATTATGTTGATGGGTTTGAAAACGTACTACAACATTATAATTGCTTCGATACTTTATGTAAATTTATTTTTTCATTAGAATTTCCAGGAATTGTTTCCTTGCTAAATAGTTCTGATGACTTCTTTAGTAGAAAACAACTTCTCGAAAGTGAAGAAGCCTTTCTCGAAAAATTAAAAAGAACAATTTTTTGGGACTCGCTATTTGTGGATAAAGATTTATTCAATAACTTTTCTGATGCTTGTTCCACATTTAAACGAGAATATAAACAACTCAGTGAACTGCGAAAATTAGATGGCAATCAAACAAATAATATAAACACAACAATAGCTCAGCTAAATGACGCATTCGATAATGCTAAAGAATCTATGCAGGAGATCACCATTAATTTTGACATTATTGAGCCGCTTGATACATATTGTGCATCTGCAACATATTTATCTGAATATTCTGCAAACGCACATAATGCTCCAGAATTGCCGTTTTCTGCAAAATTAGATGACAAACCTGACGAGCAAAGTTTTCCATTTCTTTTCGCTGGTAATTATCTGGCAATGTTTGATAATCTTGTTCTTCTTAAAAAGCATTTGCGTGCTGTCCGTGTGTGTTCGGAAATTGCAGGCACTAATTTTGATAAAACGTTTAACCTCAAGATTGCTAGCCTATTGAACGATGGGGAGACATTCACTTCAGCAATGGCTCTCTTATCTCAAGAGATGCTAAAGCCTGCTTACGATATCTATGAATTATCGCTACGTTTAAATGAGGCTAAAGACGCTTACGATAGCTTTGTATATGATTTTACCACATTTGTTGGCGGTGACACTATTGAAAAGCTGTCTCAAATTGACTTCAATACTGATGCAACTTATTTAAAAAAATTCGATATTGAAAAAATGAGAGATACGCTTAACTCTAAATTATCTCATCATTATGATAATGGTGATGATATGAGAATTTTTGATGCCTGGTCTAAAAATTTTAATCAGCCTCCAGAAACATTACAAACATATAAAGACGCTTACTTGAATTTAATCAATCTCAATAACACCGTCACCGAAATAGATAGCCAGTTGAAGGCTTTTATTAATATGAACTTTGCTTCATACTACAAAGCTACAAAGATTTTGGATTGGTATGGACAATTCTTATTTGCTATTGTCAAGTTGCGCGAGTCATTTAGTGACTCTCTTTTCATGGACAATAATGCCGCGTGGAGCTCGTTTAATGCCGCTAACAGCTTATACTCTGAGGCAAAAGCAGCATATGATAAGTTTGCGAAAAAATGCCCAGAATGGCGTGTGTTTCAGGCGCTGAGCGCTTTTGAGCGAGCACAGAGTTTGCAGACTGATGATTTCGCGTTGTCTATTAATAATTCCACACAAAATCCGACATCTTTACACCATGCCACATCCTTCTCATTTCCATCGCCAGCGCTGATGTCAGTGACACCATCATTTGTTTTTCCTGATTTGCCAACATTCCAGAAGATTCCTTTGCTTAGCCCGAGTTATATTGAGATGTTTAACAATCACACTTGCCTACTATGGCGTTTGCGCTCTGTAAATCTTTTGCTGAATTCTTCAGATAATGCTATTAGTTCTGATATGAAATCGAAATTTAAAGAGCTCTTTAACTGTGGAAATAAGTTCGCTTCAATAATGAAACCCTTCTTTGAACAAACGCAAAGTTCTAATTTCGATGATAATATGCTTTTAATTTTATTGAGTGACGCTAAAGAGAATTATGACGGCTTTATTAAATCTTTTCAGTTCGCATTTGGCAGTCTGAATCCACAGGACAGGGAGGAATTTGAGTTATTTCCTGGGGTAAATATTATCATAGATAGAAATCTTATCAAACAGTTTGGTTTTTTGCCATTCTCTCTTGACAAAATATGGAATAAACCTGCTGATAGCGATCTCTTTAATCGATATCGTTTAGGTAAATGGAGCACAATGGATGAATTAAAGTGTGCTTTTGCTTGGAATAAAATTTATGATATACATCATAAAATGCAAAAGCTCTCTGCCTTTAGTGATTCTTTGGGGGTGCTTGCTAAACAGAGCCATCCTTTATCCTCTGTTGCTTTGGAGATTTCCAATACCTATTCTGATTCATCTAACATAATGGAACAGCTACAAGAGGCCCTAAGGAATAACGAATCAGTGGAAAAAGTAATGAGTTTGGCTAATGAGGCTTGGAAGTTGATTACGAGGGCATTGAATTCGTTTGCTCTCTACGTTAATCCTCTATCCGAATGGCATGACTTTCGTGCACTGAAGGAGACTGAAAGAGACGAGTGGTTAAAACAGCGTGCTTCAGCGTTGTCTTGCAATTTTTCGCAACCTAAGTCATCTTCTCCAACATTCCGGCAGTTTACTGATATTAGCTATAATGATATTGAGATGTTAAAAAATAGCCCTTCCGTCCTGGCGCGTTTGCACTCTGTCGAGCGTTTGTTG
>BNWD01000053.1 GCA_025998575.1 Alphaproteobacteria bacterium
TAGATATATTGACAAATAAATATTTTTGTGAAGCTTGTGGAAATTCACGGAATATTAATGCAAATGTGATATGCCTAATCTTATGCTTATATCCTAAAAACATTAAGAAAGTGTTAACAAAACTGTGAAAAAAGTTGTTAAAAACCGAGTTATTGCATTTGTCAGGTTAATCTCTAGTTTCGTTCAGTGGTGGGTTTTTGAGTTTGATGCGTATATATTGCTACAGTGGGCTATGATATAGTCTCGAACAATGTTGAAGATAAGGTATTTACATAGCTCTATAGAATATAGTTTAAAAACATATTTAATAAAATAGTATATCTTTACAATATAGAAATTCATGTTTACCATATAGACATGATAGCTAAAGAATATTCTGATATAAAAAAAGAAAGTTAATGTTAGTGATACTACAATAAGAACGTATAGGTAAACTCAATTTCAATATATGACTAGATATGAGCAAACTTCTTCTTGAACTATTCTTGATCTAAAACTCTGTCGCTTACGGCATAGAGGGTTATAAGAAATTATGTTGTCAACGCCCTACAAACATTGTTTATTTTTCACACAATAAAGTTATAGAAATTGTTTATCTGTAAAACGCAATGCATATCATTTAGAAAATCTGTAAGCATCATCCATTATAGGAATGATATTAAAATTAAAAAAATAGTTTGTAGCTTTTTTTGTTTAATTAAAATTAAAGCTATTCGAAAAATGATATACTTTTCTGATTATCGAATTGCAGAAATTTGATGACAATTGCCAAAATAATCTTTAGCTCATATTTAACACAACATTCTGAGATCTACTGTTAGTTTTGGCGAAAATCGATTCGAGCCGCTAAATTTACAGTTCGACCTGCAGTATTATTCTATAACAAAATTGACTTTACTCCTATAAAAAACATATAATATGTGAAATGCGCTAAAGTAAAATTTCTAACTATTCTTGACTTAACAGTTTGAAAACTGTATACAGTATGAGACTATTTGTATAGTCGGTTGTTAACGATTTTTTCGTCTTTCAATTGCAAAACAAGGAGACCGAAGAGGAGCAGGGCTATCGATAGTATTTGGCCTGTTGTTAGCGAGAATTTGTCGAAATATGTGTGTGTTTCGACTTCTTTGAGGAATTCGATTGCGAATCTGGCGGAGGAGTATATTATGCAGAACAAGGCCGTCAATTTACCAGTGCCAATGATCATCGCTCCTTTGATCCGAAAGACTATAAATAGAAGCCAGAAGTTCAAGAAGCCCTCGAAAAACGATTCGAAAAGTTGCGTTGGATACCTTGGCAAAGAATCTATGAAACTGAAGATAACTGCGTTTTCCGATCCGGTTACTTTTCCATAAAGCTCTTGGTTTATGAAGTTCGCGATTCTGCCGATTCCAAGCCCAAGAGCTGCTGAGAAACTCAAAATATCAGTCATGATTTTCCATGAAAAATTACATCGCTTCTGGAACGAATAGACATATACGGAGAGCGCCAACACCGCTCCATGAAATGATAGGCCGCCGTTTCGTATCATCAAAATCTCGAATGGATTGCAACAATAATATTCGAAATCGAAGAACAAAACGTGTCCAAGTCTAGCGCCAATTAAGACGTATACTATCGAAAACAACATGAATCTGTCGAATTCTTCTTTAGTTGGGACTAGCACGCCATTTATTCTCAATTTTTTCAAAACGAACGTAGCCACGAACCACGACGCAAATATCGCGACAGAATATAGTATGCCATACCAATAAACATGCAATCCAAAAAGCGAAAAAGCTATCGGCGAAACCGACAAAACAAACATTCAATTCTCTCTAAACGCAACAATACCTAGATTCTACACCAACTTCACGCGCTTTTTTACAAAACCTCCTAGCAAAAATGTGCGCAGTAGTGTATTCTGTATATCGTGATGTTATAAAAAATTTTTGATGAAGATAGTGAGCGAATTATGTTGGCCTTTAATGGCTGTTAAAGCCAGCTCTGGAGCGGAGTTTTGCCTCCTCGGGGGGGGGGGGGAGGATATAAGCCCTGGCATTGGCTTTGTTGGCGCCTATTCTATAGCCGAAATCTACAGCTTGATGGTGAGATAAAACCCCATCACGTGCAAGAACAAAAATCAATTACATTTAAAATCTTGATAAGGAGTTTTCTCATGAAAATAACTAATATATTATTAACAGCCTCTTTAATGGTTAGTCCTCTTATGGCGAACCGCTCCACTTCCGGCAGTTTTAATGTTGGAGTAGGTGGATCTATTGAGTTTTCTATAGCGAGAGTCAACGTCAAAAAACCTGTTCCTAAAGAACTAGAACAACTGCTGGAATTTTTAAGAACTTCTGGCGAACTTCTGGATGATAAGGACGTTACGTTCGAAGTTCTCAAAGAAGTGCCCGAGGACATCAAGGCAGAACTCAATGAAGCGCTTGACAACGAAGAGAAAGAAAAAAACAAAGACGAGTTTTGGAAAAACTCAGGCATAGATAAATTTGTTGACAAGTTTTGCTACGAGCTTTCTGAAGAAATCGTATACGAATATCTTGGTGATGATACAGATTCTACAATAGAGGGCTTGTTTAGAGGATCAACAAGAACGCGCACGACTCAAGGATCTTTTGCGGCCCTCTCTGTCGATGATGAGCTTTTCAAAACTCTGGCCTGTGTAAATTAATGAACATTGCTCTGAAGGCAGATAATAATTTAAAGAATGAGAAATGGTTTACCTCGAAATTACAAAAGAATTTTGGGAAAAACACCTCTCAAGAAGGACGAACAGAACTTGCGAAAAAATTAAAACCTTATTTTGAAAAGATCTTTAAATCAGGAAAAGGAGACCGCGTCATAGCTTTGTTTAAAAAAGAAAGTGATGGGTGTTATTCATTCCCCACTGGTGTCGGCGATAATAAGCTAAAATTTGATCAGGAGTTTAATGATATAGAATCGCTCGTTAAGCGCTATAACGACAAGACTCAACACTCATCAGTCAAACATTCTTATAAATGGTTTCGTGAAGGCAAATTAGATGTCAACTATATTGCTGAGAATCTGTGCATGCTCTATTTGAATGGGCTTTACAACTTTGATTTGTGTACTGGAAGGCTTCTTAAGGCTATAACCAAAGCTGCCGCGGCTAAGGGCGTTGATTGTTCTCCGGCAAATCTTGCCGCTGGCAAATTGGGTGACAATGGAGCCATTTGTCAAATGTTTAAAGTTCTTTCCGATGAATGCCCTGAGATTACAAAAGAACAGTGGTTTAACTCGCCACTCATAGTTAAATTGAAAAAATTACCTTATTTAGAGAAAGCAAAAGTGCTTTTAGAAATGGAAGAAGAACTTGAAACAAAAATGAAACCTTTTTTTAAGAAGGTTTTTAAAGCAGGAAAAGGAGAGAGGCTGTTGTCTTTGTTCCACAAGTCTAGTAACAAACATGGCAATGGAGAATATAAACTTAAGCTGTTTGGAAAATATGGAGTAGGGTTTCCTTTTGGTAACGAAAAAACTTGCGACAGCGGAAAGTTTTTAGAAGCCGCGTTTAAATTTATTGGAAAATCAAATGAGTATTCGAGAAAATTATCAGAATGTTTTGAAATATCTGGCGACTCCATTCCTCTAGCCGCTAGAAAACAGGCTACGAGTGGGAGTCTGTTTGCTTCTGTTGGATATGAATGGCTTGTTAATGACAAATGGCTTTTTGATGTTGATGCTAATTTCTCTGTGAATCTTGGTGGAAAGGCAAAAATCCATGTTATGGGTATGGACTATGAGACCTACACCAAAATCTCTTCGAAATATCCATTAACTCTATCGAGACCTTGGACTTGCGGGTTAACAGGAGGCGCTGGATTCTTGATTACCCCTAGATTTGCACTAATTCCATTGTGTGGTTTGGAGTTATGCAACATAAAACTCAACACTAGCGGATATCGGAAAATTCAGGAAGAAGACGACAAATATTACAATGAGAAAGCAGAACTTGTGAATAAAAATCTCCCAGATGACAAGAAAATAAAACTAATTAACTTTGCTGATGACGTTAAACAAAACATTAGCAAAATTAAGATTGGTGGTATATTTGGCCTAAAAGGCAAGTTCTTTTTAACTCCAAAAGACGCATTCTCTCTGG
>BNWD01000054.1 GCA_025998575.1 Alphaproteobacteria bacterium
ACAACTGCTAGTAAAATCAACGATAAAAAATCAGGAATCTCCGCCAAACTCTCCTCCTTCAGAATCCAATTCGCATACTGCAGAAAATTGGGAGACTAGCGATTTTTTACGCTAATAATGAATATAGAAAATTTAAATGAGTTTCTAATCTAGAGCGTGTTCGTAGGGAGAGGTTAGCAGGGTGAAAAACATGTTATAATCTAATTAATTGAATTAAAAAACTGCAGAGAACTGTTATAATGTGATTTGTTGGTTTTTATTGCAATGTGCGCGTTATGAAATATGACAGTAATAATGTTTTTTACAAGATAATAAACAAAGAATTGAAATCAAATATACTTTTGGAAAGCGATCATTTTATAGCAATAAACGATATCGCGCCGAAGGCTCCTGTTCACGTTTTGGCGATTTCGAAGGGATTGTATGTTGATTATTATGAATTCGTTTCGAAAGCGAGCGATGAAGAAATTCTGGATTTCAACAAAGGAATTCTCAAGATTATCGAGATGTTTAAGTTGACAGAAGACGGCTATAGATTGGTTTCCAATTCCGGAAGATTTGGCATGCAAGAAGTTATGCACTTCCACATGCATATAATGGGAAAATCTTCTGATAGCTAAGCAGTTGTTCAAAATTTCGATTTTCTATAACAAAATGAAATTTATTTGACGATTTAGGTTATTTTATTCTAGAAGATGTTCTTGAATTACTGTTTTTTAGAATATAAACCCTCTGCTGCAATCGACAGAGTTTTAACTCAAGAAGAGAATCAGAAGAAGTACATTCGTATTTAAATATCCTTCTTAATTGACTTTGCGCATACTTTCTTATTATAGAGTATCGCTGACATACCTTTTACTATCTACATGATATGAGATGGAGATACATTCTACTCACCTCTCATCATCATATGTATATGAACAACTTGTTCTATATGGCTTTGCAAACACCTTTCTACTATATAATGATACATAATACTAAAAATATGATAAATATTTCTTTGAGACTCCAAGTTGTGTATAGTGATATTTATTTCGTTGTTCTCGATTATAGTCACTATCCATCACTGCATCAAACAACAGAGTTTTTCTCTGCGCTATGATAAAATTTATTAACACAATTATAAATTGTTAATTGCCACTGTTTTATACTGATGCAAAATCATTGAATTCTTATCAAAACTTGGCGTATAATCTTCGTAAAAAATTTATAAAAAGAGAATAATTCGCTCTTAATAGAAATGTTTTCTAATGCCTATAAAAAAGATTAGTAATTTATTATCTAATTGTTCATAATTGACGTTGTTAAATAAATCTAAAAATATACTCCGTATTAACAATTATTCTATTTATTCAAGCAGGCAATAACGGTAAAACTTAAGTAATTAGTAGTTTAGTAATGATACATTTTATTTTGGCATAACATTTATAGCAATATAATTTATTCTGAAAATGAAATAATCCACAGTTGCGCCACAATGATTATTATTGCGCGCAATTTAACTCACTTACTACATTAACAAATCAGTATTTCCCATTTTATATTTTTCAAAAATTTTTAATCTACAATAATTATTAAAAGAGCCAGTAATGTTCGTTTCAGCGGAAAATATATTTAAAATTACTAATAGTTTAATCGACATTTTTGCAGTAAAAACTGTCTCTTAATAGTATTCATAATTTTGTTAATATTTTATTCACTGAAAAAAATTATAATACATAATAGCCCTAAATTGTGTTAATTTTTCTGTTTGAAATGAGGAAATTCAACTATTTTATAAGTTTCATTTCTCTTATTTCTCTGGAGCTTATTAGTAAGATTTATAAATTAATATTATTCGCAACTTTTTTTGTTGTTTTTGATTGAAAATCCATCTTATTTCTTACATAAAGGTTAATTTGCTGTTTGTATTCACGTGAGGTAATCTAGATTGTTCGCGCTTAATTACTGTCACTTCAATTGAAAGAATAATTGTAATTCTTGAATTTCCATCTCCTGAGCCTGCATTCTAGCATTTTTCATAAAATTTCCAAGCACAACAACGATGTGCTTATGAAACATTACGTTAAATTGTCTGTTGATAAACTTAACTGTTGGCATGGCCGCAAAAGCTTCATCACAAAAAATAGAAATTGTCAGCTAGGAAACAGCCGATATACTTAGCACTTCAGCGAACTCGCGAAATGTTTCCTGGAAAAATTTAAATAAAATTTTGGTTTTTTCCAATAAATAAATCATTTTTTAAATTTTTATCTTTACAAGTTCAAGAAATAAGAGCTATACTATAATTATAATGTGTGTGTGAAATATTGGGAGGTAAAAAATGCGTAAAAACATTTGTAAACTTATATTAAGTTTAGGTATTCTAAGTGGACCTATAACTTGGAGCGCGTCTGCATCTGGCACGTTTAGTGCAAATCATTCGTTGTTTACAGTAGATAATAGTTTTTTGTTTCGGCAAAAGCAATCGGCTGTTCAGAATCATTCGCCGCATTTTGAAGTTGTAAAAAGTATTCCAGATGAACGCGACTGGAGTAGTTATTTGCAAGCGATTACAGAGAAGGATTTGCCGGTGTTTTTCAGTTCTCCTACAGCTGATAAATTTCTAATAAAAAGAAGAGCTACTATTGAGGAGACATGTCAAATTATGCAAGTTCTTGTTGAATTTCTGCAAATTAAGAATAATTATGGATTTATAAAAAATTGTTGCAATGAATATCAAGAAGAATACAAAATAAAAACGGGTTCTTCTTCTTTTCTCTCTGGTATTGCAAGTTCTTGCAATCGTATGGAGCTTGCTAAGGATATTGTTTCTTTTATCCATAATAAATTGCAAAGCAATATATCTCATTTTTTCGATGAAGAAAGCGAAAAAAATCCTGTTTTAAGCCTTGATAATTCTGTCTTGGCGTGTTTTCCTTGCATAGAAGATGTAACGGACTTCGAGCAAATAGTCGCTTCATTGCACAAAGGATTTTGCGAATCTATCAAGCGATATTGCAAGAGATATATTGCAAACTATTCAGTATCAAAAGAAAATAACATGTTGCCTTGCTTTTTCCGATCTCATCCTTTTTCTCAGCCACTCACAGAAAGAGCAGTTGGAGCATCGCTTGACGCATATGATGATATGATAACAGCGCTATTTGAAGGAATGGAGAGCAACGAATCTGATATAGCTAAGCTAGACCTCATGAATGAAGCTGTCTTGCAGGCGCTGTTTTCCATTGATGGATACAATGCAAGAACTGCTGCAACTGCCCTGTTTGCAAATGGTTTGTGGAGAGTTTGCTTGGATCTGTTGAACAGTGGAAATACGAAATTGACATTGCAGGAACTTATGAGCAAAAGCTTATCTGCTTCTATCACTATGCTGCTTGAGAAATTTAGTTCTATCAACGAATTTAGAAACGTTCTTTCAAACATAGATTATGCTAAGGACTCGTGGCATAAAATAGAGCGCTGCAAGTCGAGAAAAAGCCACATAACAACGATGATAATGATATTAATGCAATCTGCCTTGGATCGCTTTCTTAATACTGCAGAATGTGATTCTCAGTATCAATTTAAAAATAAGGAATTTGAATCTGGGTTGCGCTGTAATGCAAGTAATCTTCCAAATTTCATTGTGCCAACTCGAAATTATTCAACAGATCAAGCTGAATTCACTTATACTATGCCTCATAATGATCTAAACGTGTTAAATGGCATGTTGTTTCATATAGACAAAAATTACATCGATTCAGAATCCGTCATTGTCAACTCTGGATTTGGTATTATTGGAAAAACACAAGAAGGACTACTAAGAAAAAAAGAACTCAAAGCTATTGAAAAATCTCTTGAAAATTTTATGAATATGATTCATTTTGATTTTGCAGATACGGAAACAACATACCTAAAATTTGGCGAATTCATACGCCGCTTTTCTAGCCTGATGATGCACTTAATGAATGAGCGAAGATGTAAGAACACTTAAGCTTTATTAATTTATAATAATTTATGAATAAGCTTCATTTTAAACTTACCGAATATATTTTGGTGAGTTCATATGTAGCTTATTCATCGCATAATAATAAGATCAACGAAGTATAACACTTTATATTATTCAAT
>BNWD01000055.1 GCA_025998575.1 Alphaproteobacteria bacterium
GATGAGCAAATTAAGTTCGCTAAGCTGGAACAAATTCATGAAATCCACCATGGCAATAGTTATGTTTTGTTTGGGAAATGCCAGTACATTAAATCTTCAGAAACACATGGTTTCCAATGAAAGCAGTGACATTTCCAGAGTAACTCCAAGGAGGAGGAGGTTTTAGTTTGGTGCTATAATAGTGATCAGCTCCTTTTGTTACATCATTTATCTTTCGGCTTATAACATCTTCAGCAGCATCAAGACAGATAGTATATATCTCGTCATTTTCGCTAATATTGTCGATAATGCTTCGATTAGGATCGGATTCATTCCAACATGAAAACTGCAACGGCTTCAGGCAGATATCCTCAATAGATTTCCCAGATTTCGCGACCCGATTCATTATAACGTTCCCTATAGCAATGATCGAATTAATCCCATATTTCCTATACTCCCCTCTCGCCTCGCCAAACATAGTCTTCGCCATTATCTCTTTTGATACATCAATATTGTTCATAATTTTCTCCTTTTTTGATTAAAATTTTAATGATTTTCAGCAACCAATCCAGCTGCTATGTTTAGCATACCACTGGAAATTTTTTAGCGCAAATTAAATTTCGTCTTTGACGTTATTGATTGGGTGCGCCAACGAGCTACGATTTTGATAAACAGCTCATCAAGAAGAGACTCAGTTCGCTCATATTTATCCATATCTTGTGATTGAGTTTATATGCACTTTATTATTATAGTATCGCTAGCATTTCGAACAGCCCAAAGAAAAGCTTCTTTTTTATATTATAACATCTTACTATCACCATACAAAGCGACTGCATTTTTTGATCAAATCTGATAAATTTATCAAAACTATAACTAGTTGATACTCCTATAAGTTGTGTGATATCATATAAAAATCAGTAGGATTTTGCTGATGTTTTTCAAAAAATTTAATCTAAAAAAGATTCGTATTAGTAAAAGGAGAAAGAAGATGAATACGACTTTGATAAAGCTTACCCAATAGTTGGAGCGAAAAACTCTGTTGCGTCATGATAAGTGATTTATATGATTATTGACGAATAAATATAGAAGAAAGGTGTTTACAAATCCATATAAATATGATAGTAACGAAGTTAGTCGAAAGTATCTACATCTCATATCATGCAGATAGTAAAAAGCATATCAGCAATAGAATATACTGGTATAAATGTAACTATTCATAACTTCCTAAAATAAGAAAAACTGTTGGCGGCAGAATTATTTAGAGAATATCCTGATATAAAAGAGAACGTTAATATTAGTGAGGCTACAATAAGAAAGTATCTGCAAAATCAATTGCAGGAGTATAAATCTATTCTTGATTTAAAACTCTATCTATTGCGCATTAGCTGCTTATCAAACCGTAATTGGTAAAAAATCCCACATTTTGACTCTTCCGAACGATTTGTTAATATATAAATTTACAAGACGTATAGTGCCGCAAATAAAAAAAATATTACGAGGATTGAGAATATAAATTTAAGACTTAATCCTTTTTTATATTCTTTAATTTTATTAGCGTTGTTCATACAAATTATAGTCCTAAATCAGCTGTGCTACAAGCGCTCTACCACTATATATATTCTAAATTTTTTGAGTATGAAGGTTAGTTTGAGCGAAATCATGCTGCTAATAACAATATTATAGACAACGTTCAAACTTTATTCCTATTGGCAACACAGAGAATTCAAAAACATCGGAAATATTATCAGCAAAACTATTCGCGCAAACAGCACAATAATTTGTTGGGCAATACTAAGATCAGCTCTTTCTATTGATTCTAGATTTAATTAATAAAAACCAAAGATCAGTTCTAAAATCTCAAATAGCAATCTTTATCTAGCATTGGCAACCAGTTCACATTTATTGCTCCGGCCTTTAATGTGCTGGTTGCCAATTTTTATAACAATGTTACAACATTTGTATTATTATACTTAAGACTCAAAAGCATCTAGCTCAGATTCGCTACCAAAGTTTATTATGTCAGATAAATCTATAAAATACATGTTCAGAAAGTACCAAACAAATATCATATTGTCGCTATTCAACAACGCAACCTTTGAGTGTTGTTCGTCAGAAGATTCGTACAGGCGTGGAATAACGCCAGAACATATTTTCTCAATCAAAGTATTCAACGAGGTCAATATATTAGTCCTGGAATAACCATGTTCGAAAGCGCGAAGAACGACCAAAAATACAGCTTTCGTCTGATATTCAGTAAATTTGTCACAAATATCATCAAATGATGTCAGCAATTCTGCGCACGTAGATGAAAATAATTCTTTAATTTGTGTATTCTTATTCTCATCTGCTGAACAAACTTTCTTAATATAATCTAGCGCATTTCCAGCATTCTTTGTTAAGTCCTCCGAAGCCAAAAATGCAGAAGCAAATTCATTTTGTATAGCACTAGGCATATTTCCAAGACAAAGATTAGCGACTCGAGTAAAATCTCCTTTGATGCTATCTTCATAGGTAATGTTATAAATATTACATAGCTCTATTAGTTTCACAGACTTTGAAATAGGCGCCTCTCTAGCAACTAGATCCACGATTTTATTCTCAGTAGATTTACTTTCGCTACCAACAATTATATGTATTGCAGAGAAAGCGACAAACGCTAACAATGCACTCTTTAAAAAATTTCTTTTCATTAAAGATTACTCCCAAAAAATTCACAAGAACATATTTCTATTGTAGAACATAATTTCTTAAAAATTGTTTAAAATTTTACGTTAAATTCTATCTCAAATAATAAGGTTAAGCGCTATATTAATTTCATGTTGAGCTTTATTTTTATAAAGCTATAGACGAAGGAAATTTTACAGAACTCATCTGAATTTTATTTCTCGCATATTAATGATACTCTTGCGAAAATATATAATCGAATATTGTAAATTATAGCGACATAGTGTGGAATGGTAAAAGCTGCAATTATTATTGTATGTGGTACTATAGCTAGTAAACTACAACCTTTAGCCAGAATACAAACATTTGCATGATAGTGCCTCTTAAAAAATAGTAGAGATTTGTATTTTATACTCGAGAGGCCGGAGGCTGCCAATTATTGCAATATATTTCACAACGCTCTAAATCGAAATGATGGCTCATAGTTGTCTTTCCAACATTTGATTGTTCAAAATGTCCATACACTTTTGTAATTCATTTGTTAGATGCATGAATTAAATTGGAAACAGAAATACTTCCAAAATTCACAATGTAATTATTCAATCAAAGATTGTAAAATTGAATCTCTATTACAAGCGTTAAAACTGGCAAGCTAATAGCTTTAACATCATTGTTTAGATTCTAGTCAAATATTGCCTCATCGAATTTCCAAGATAATTCCTGCGCAACACCAGTAAACAAGTCTACAATATTAGTAGCATGGATTTGCATTACATATCCCATCAAGAGAATATGCCTCTGGCTCGAATTTTTTCATGGGCAGCCAAACAGAAGTAGTGCAGTTTTTGAAACGATCTTGAAAAAATTCATTGGCAGCTAGATTATTGAATTTATCAGGAAAGTTTGCTGCGCATAGTTCAGAAATTTTTAAAAACTTAACACGAAAATATGCGGAATTCTCATTCTATTGTATAATGTTTGATTTTTGATAAATTACAAGTAATATGAGTCGGAAATTGTTTTATCGAAGGAAAGCAACTCGCGGTCAAGGAAAAAATGGTAGTTGCTAACAAAATGAATTCTTTAAAAAATTCCTGTTCATTTTGAAATCGCTCTTATAAAGTTAATTAGCACGTCATAACATAAAATTACCAAAGAGAAACATAAAATTTTATGTATATTAATGCCGTGCGTTCGAAACATAAACATGAAGAGCTCTGTTAATAACTCTGTGAAAAAAGGAAATGTGATAGCTTAAAAAGCATCATTTTAAATGCTTTTAGATAAATGAAAGCTGTTAATAATTTTTTCTATTTATTCATAAAAAATGCTTAAAAAATATCAAGAGCAATTATCAAAATTTTCAACTTTCTATTACTAATGCATGTATAAATGTTC
>BNWD01000056.1 GCA_025998575.1 Alphaproteobacteria bacterium
GAAATCTGAGTTGTGCGCGCCTATGCAAGGAGCTCGGATATGAAATAACCAACGATTCTTGTTACTGAACTCAATTTTAATGCTAACGTCAAGGCTGCTATGAAGGGATTGATTTCAGACGACAATTAAGTATCATAGCATAGCGAAAAACGCGGCTTGGCACCCGATTACGAATTTGAGTAAAATTTATTAGACCTGAGCGAAAAACTCTGTTGTTTGGTGTAGTGCTATGCTGAGCAGTTATAATCGAGAACAACGAAATAAATGTCTCTATCCATAATCTTGTAGAATCAAAGAAGTGCTCGCCATATGCGGCAGGATGAGTGGTTTATATGATTATTGACAAATAAATATTTTTGTGAGAGAGGTGGAAATTAACAGGATATTAAAGCAAATGTGATATGGCTAAGCTTATGCTTAAAGCATAAATGGAAGGAGTCCTTTAAACATAAAATTATTAAGAAAGTGTTAACAGAGCTGTGAATTTCTCGTGAAAAAAATAAATTCTTAGATATAGATGGCAATTACAACCAAAAACTATTTTATGAAAAATATTAGCGGCTCTATAAATAATAAACTATAGACAAAATCAATTACAAAAAATATAATGCATAGAAACTTCTTCTGAATCTCTTCTTGATTTAAAAGTCTGTAATTACACATGAGAGAGATATCAGAACAGTAACTGGTTGATTATCCAAAGAGTTGCGCCTATGAAGCTTAATATCTTTTAAATCGTGTGTAAGATATGTATATAATGCTCTGTATTCTTTGGAGCAGATCCCACAAAAAATGTAGCATAATAGCATTTTCAACATAGCGAAAAAAAAATCCTACATGTCGAGTACTTTCATTATATCGAAACATATATACTCAATAAAATTTGCTTGCAACTAGCTGCTTTCATTTGCGAATACTATGTAAAAACGTAATGAAAAAATAAACTACTATTTTTTAACTATGCCTGGCAAATAAAGTGGCTTACTTTGGAGTACGTCTGCTATCTTCCAAAATTAACAATGACAACGTCTTGTTAAGCGCTTCCTCATGCTGCTATAATAACCTTTTTGATGTTTAAATAAATTGCAAATGAAATTGGAACGGCAAAAGAACTTTATTTTAGAATAAGCTTATAAATATATTTAAGTTAATAATCAGAATTATACAAATTAGCTAAAATTTTTCGTACTTTTGGCAACAGCATTGCTGAACTTGCAACGCTATATGCTAATAAAGACACGCCGTTTATACAAATAAAACATCGCTCTATATTTATCATTAAGCATAACTTATGCATTGCTAAAGCATGTCATTTTCATTATGTAAGCTCTCAGTAATTAACTAATTTCGGAAAAATTAAATATTTGTTTTTCTCTCAATTTTAGCAAATAATATTCAAAATTAGCAGAGAAAAAGAATTCGCACAGATAAGCCATTACACGTTTTGTCCTCATATCATTGGTGCTCTAAGTTATGACACATAGCTATTATTTGCCATAAATTTACCAGCTGATGTCGCTATTTATCATTACTCCTATCGAATTTTCTGATTCAGTTTCGATTTATTGAATAGTAATTAGAGCGCATTGTTTCAACGTCAAATACTTACTTTCTTCAGCGCTATTTTAATTAGTGGCACAACTTACATATCTAACCGCAATCTTTTTTCCGTTAACTGTGAAAAGTATCTTGATTTTTTTGGATATACGTACACGACTCACTCATCTATAAAATAGAAATCATTTTCAACTCTTTGTTTTCTCTATCAAGCTTAAACCAAAACTTCTTTAGCGGCAGAATAGGTTTCCATTTGAAAGATTTTGCAGAAATTATTACTATTCAGCTGAAATTTCTCTCTTTCATTGGAGCTATATTAACACTCTCCGTGTTTAACAGCAATTTTAAACGATTATATAGCATAAAACGCCACTTCTTATCCAATGGTTTCATATATTCTGCCATATATCTATTTCCGAGCTAAAGACAGAAAATTTATAAGTATTTTCATCATATGTTTGGATTTGTTATAATACTTTTGGATAAAACTTTGCAAATACATCTTAAAATAGAATTGTCATCTCCAACTAAATATGTTTTTTAATTTGAGAATCATCTTTCCAAAACATTTAGCGCGGAAATCATGAAGTGTTCTCTCTCTATTTTTCATCATTCATCAAATTCTAAAATAAGCTGTGAAATTACTGATTCATATATGATATCCTTATCAATCAAAATAACTATCTTTGGCCGAAAAATAAGTTTATATAAAAATCATCTAAATTGATTTTAAACAATGTGTATTTTTCTTTGAATTGCAGAAATGCAATTGTTGTATTCACTGTTGCTGGAATTCCAAACAAAAAGAAGAAAAATACAAGCTGCGATATATGACATTTTCCAACGATTATACGCCGCCCATTTCGTTAATTTTTAAATATTCTGAGAATAGTTTGAAAAGATTTCGCTTTTGTTACTGTCGTTAATTTTGATGACGATGATAGTCTACAATATTCAATAAGTCTTGACGGTAATATTTTGAATAACAATATAGTATATATCGCAGATGTTTTCGTTTTTAAATCATGTCTATAAAAATGTCAATATTTGTACATACTACAATCTTATAGTAGCATGTTTTGCTTTCAATCTACTGCGGTTTTCTTTGGTTTTGATGTCATGTATGCGATGGCGAGGCAGGAGGCGATTGTGCAAACGAAGATTGTTGCGAATGCGTTTATTGTTGGGCTGACTCCTATTCTGACGTTCGAGAAGACGATTATTGGAAGCGTTGTGGAACCTGGGCCTGTCAGGAAGCTTGCGATCACGAGGTCGTCTAGGGACAGCGTGAATGCCAAGAGCCAGCCAGTTAGGATTGATTTGGTGATCATTGGGAGTTTTATATAGAAAAATATGATGAACGGTCTTGCGCCGAGATTCATTGCCGCCTCTTCGATTGACGCGTCCAAGTTCACTAATTTAGCTTTTATTGTGACGTGGACATACGCCATAGACGCGATTATGTGTCCGATCACGACAGTCAGAACGCCTCTTTCTTTTGGCCAGCCGATGAGTGATTCTGAGAACATGAACAGCATCAAAAGCGAGAATCCGACTATGATTTCTGGGACGACGATCGGGATGACAGTGACGCTATTTATGAATGTTTTTCCAAAGAATTTGTTGCTTTTTGAGCTAGTAACCGCTGTTAAACTGCCAAGAACTATTGACGCAGTAGCCGATATTATTGCTATCTCGAGGCTCGTCATGGCGGCTCTGAGCAACTCGTCATTCTTGAAAACTGATTTAAACCACTTCAAAGAAAATTCTGTCCAAATGCCTGGAATTTCGGACGCGCTGAACGAATTTATAATGACGAAAAATATTGGTATGTATAAAAACGCATAACCAAATATCATGAAGGTTAAAATGGATTTCGACAATTTTCTCATAATATTCTCTCAATTAATTTTATCAACATTCTTGCACCCACTTGAACAATATAATCGAATCTTCTTCAGCTCTTGACTCATCATCTGAAACAAATATATAATTTAGATAACTTCTTTCATATTACCAGTTTTTCATGCTTAAGAAAGAAATAGCATTGTTCTGTTTCAAAGAAAATTCTGTCAAATGAATGTTGAAGTTAGATTTTTACCTCCTCTACTCGCAGAAAACTGCATAATTTTCAATATAATCTATAATCTGTCTTTATATTCATGAATTAATTTTTCACAACCATAATCTCCATGAATAAACTGCATTCACTTAATGCCCTAGAAGTATTTGATTGAAAATATCTAAAATTTTAAATATTCGCGAGATTATTAAAAATAATTGTTGCAATACTGGATTATTTAATGTATACTAAAAGAGTAGTGTTGATTTTGTTTTATAGGAGTTTTGATTATGAAGAAGAATTTT
>BNWD01000057.1 GCA_025998575.1 Alphaproteobacteria bacterium
CTATTTCCTCGTACAGTAATTTGAGTCCATAAAATTATATCGAAATCCCCGAATTTCTTTTGTTTTAAGCAGTCAAAACTTCCAGAAAAGTTCTTTCTACATGTTTGTAACTTGTGCGCAGATAGCACTGGGCGTATTGTTTGGAATAAATTTAATGAAAGCGAGAGCTAGGAAGGCGCTATAAAAGAGAGTGAGAGCTTATCGAACATACAATATTTCGATAGTAATTGAATCAATAAAAACTATACCTAACTCCACGAATTTCTTTTGTTTTAAAACTATCAAATAGTGCACCATGAGACAGTATTCTTATCCAAAAACATAGCACAAAAACAAATCCTACACGGATGCATTTTTATCAATACAGCAACAATATAGGCAAGAATGTTCACTGTGTCTTAACTGCTGTTCTTGGAAAATATTTTGTTGAAAATATAATAAAAGATTGCGCTGTTCTTTAATTGTATCCAACGGATTAATTGGTTATTTTTATCGGGTCGCATCCAATCTTCGCGCTCTCTTACAGAATTATCAGTAGCATTATCGTTAATGCTTTCTCTTAATATCGAGATAAACCGTTTTTCATACTACATTCCCCCTAATAATTCAGTTCATTTTATTGAGCTTCGCTTGCAAATGCCTAATTTAACTTCTCCTTAAGGTTTCTGACAGATGTTAGAGTATCTTGCAATAAGGCCTCGAAGTCTTCTAAATGTATTGTTAGAATTTGGTTGAAGCGATCCAACTCATTGTCACTATTACGAGAATCTACAAAAATATCAACGCTAGCAGAAAGAGGTTGCATTGCTCGACCAATATCGTTGCTAATTTTTTGAGTGAGTTCATACACTTTAAGCGCATTTTGGCATCTTTTATCACGAGCGTAAAGAACTTCAACCATGTTAATGAATATACTTTTTAACTCAGCATGTTTATTGAGATATGAAAATTGCTCCAAAGCCAAAACGGAGAGCATGAGTCCTGCCGAATTTTCTGTTTTGCACTCTTCTCCAAATCGAAAGAAAAGATTGTAAAACTCGATAAACTTATCCGGACATTTCACTATGGTATCAATCTCGTCAATACATATTGGGACGCAATGTATAGTTTTTACACCTAACATAATCCATTCTAAATCTCCAGTTAAGCCTCTCACTTTTTTGGCAAGCCATGGATTTGATTCTGTGCAAAATTTTTCTTCAATTGCATTATAATTTATAGGATTCAATGTATTTATGTGTTCCGATAAAATTTTTATTGTCTTTTTTTTTAACACTAACACAGTTTTCAGGTTCTCTCGTATTGGAAGCATCGTTCCAAAAATAAGCAAACACGATTAATTGCAAAAATTTCCATTTCATAATTTTTAACAATGTTTTCAAACTTTTCGATTAACAGCATTAATATAACTATATTACCATAAATTATATCAGTTTCTCCAAATTTTATGATTATAAACGGGGCAGCCAACTATTTGTGGTAATGATAAATATAATTAACAGCAATTTTTATCGTTCTTTGTTATTATTTTTATAATAGGCATTAGGCATGAGACTGCGAAAATTTGATATCTTTCTTTCAATTGTATATGAGATTCAGTCATTATGGTTTTATGACGCGCATACTGAGACCGTGTCTGTTCATCGATGATATGAATGTGAGATAACATTTTGCAATTTGATTTATGTGTCTTAAATCACGAAGCGTTAAATCTATAAATATGCTATCATGTTCGCCGAGTATAAGTTCTTTCATGGTGGTGACAGTGTCTGATTTGAAGTTGTTTGTTCCAGAGCGGAAGAAGACTTTGGGGCGGAGGAATGACAGGGTGGCAGCTCAACTGAAATCTTGTTTAGCGACTGAGCTTGTGAGGGATGATTTTCCTGTTGTTCATGGGCGCGAAAATAGCTCGAAATTGCCTTGCCTTGTGACGATTACGTTTATCGAGCTTTCATCAGATTTGAGGAATGCAGACATATATTTCATGCCGCTTGGAGGCCTGTTAATCAAGGAAACAGAGCAGTTTTTCGAGACGCAGACGCATTATTTCAAAGATGTTATAGCGAAGAAAATGCGTTTAAAATTTATCCCAAATCTTCGTTTTAAATTAGATAAATCTTTCGAATATTCAAAAAAAATAGATTTGCTCTTACAACAACAATAGTTCTTATGCAGGAGCAGAAAAATCCGTCATATTTTTTAAATTTCGGACCGCATCACCCATCTACTCACGGTGTCTTGAGATTGAGTTTGGAGATGTGCGGAGAAGAAGTAATTTCTTGCGAGCCAGAAATAGGCTATTTGCATAGGGGCGTTGAAAAAATCTGCGAAAACAAGAAGTTTCTCTCGATAATTCCATATGTCGATCGGCTAGATTATTTGGCTCCCTCCATCGCAGAACACGCGTATATCATGGCATTGGAGAAGGCGCTCGACATCGAGCCAACGCCGAGAGCAGAGTTTATACGAGTCATTTTCGACGAGCTAACAAGGATCTCAAGCCACATAATGGGCATAGGATCAGCGACATACGACCTCGGCTGCCTTAGCCTTTTTCTCTATGGATTTGAGGAGCGCGAGAAAATTATGGACATTTTCGAGTTCGTAACCGGCTGCAAAATGCACCTTGCATATTACGTTCCAGGAGGAGTTTTGTATGACTTATCAGACGAAGCTATCGAAAAAATAAATTCGTTTATGGATGGGCTTGGCTTTTATCTAGAGGCTGTCAAAAAGCTGGCTTTAAACAACAGAATATTTATAAAAAGAAACGAAGGAATAGGCTATATTTCGCGCGATTTAGCGCTTGAAGGAGGAATTTCTGGCGTTAATCTCAGGGCGTCTGGAATCGGATACGACGTTAGGAGCGCAGAAAAATACGGCGCTTATAAGTTAATCAATTTCTCGCCAATAGTCTTGGCAGAAGGAGACAGCTATGCGCGAAATAAACTCAGATTTTTGGAAATCGAGCAGAGCGTTTCGATTATTAGAGATTGCCTGAAGGAGCTGCCAGAAGGCGAATACTGCAGCCTTGGATACTTCACTAATCTGCCAGAAGAAGGAAGCTTAGAAGAAATCCTCCACACAGAATTCTTCGGCGTCGGTCTGAGTGTGCCAAAAGAAATCAAGATATACATATCCTCAGAAAGCCCGAGAGGAGAGTTTGGAGTTCACATAATCACAGGAACCGAAACAAGAAAACCACTTAGAATCCACTTCAAATCGCCTAGTTTTGCACACGTCCAACTGCTGAAACGACTCATCCCAGGCCACTCAATCCCTGACGTCACAACCATCCTCGGATCCATAGATTTCCTCATGGGAGACTGCGATAGATGAGCTATACTTAACTTAATTATTTTCCAAAATATCTTAGGTTTCAGAGTAGCTTATGTGTTAATATTAGCTATATTGAAGTTTTGAATTGGAGCCTTTGATGAAAAAAGTCTTTTTAATAAAGTGTTATTATGCGTTGTTGGTTATTGTTGTTTATTCGACAATATTGGCAATGCGAGGAAAATTTTTAACACAGATGACACATATGACGGTAATTCTGGTTCTGACCTTTTTCAGAATGAATTTGCACGACTATTTTCTGAAAATTGTGTATTTCTTGGAGAAGGAACTCAACAACAACCTAATAAACATTACTGTAACTCTGTGCTTACTTTAATTAATAAACTCTTAAATGATCCTAACATTGATATTAAAAACATTGCTTGTAAATTTTTCTGTGCTGTTGGAGAAACGCACCATGCATTTGATTTAATAATCAGCTTAAAAGAACTTATAGAAAAAGCTAAATTAACAGTATCTGATAACCTGAGTTTGCAGAAATTTTTAGACAGGATATGCGAGGTGTTTGAAATAAATTCTAAGT
>BNWD01000058.1 GCA_025998575.1 Alphaproteobacteria bacterium
CTAGAATAATTGCCGCTATTCACGCCGGCTGGAGGGGCGCTATCGGAAATATTATTGAAAAAACTATGAAAAAAATGTGCGAAATGGACTGCAAATCAATCTTTGCTGCCATCGGCCCTTGCGTTCAAAAGAACTCACTTGTCATAGAGAGCGATGTCGCGAAAAAAATAGACCAGAAGTATTTGTCGTTCTCTGACAGCAAGATATTTTTTGATATGCAATTTTTGATACTGGACAAATTGATGAAATGCGGAGCAAAGACAGAGTTCTGGTGATGTGTGCAAGCATAAAACAAGGATAAATATCAATAGAAAAAAACATTAACTAATATTTTGAGAGAAGCTATAAATATTCTATTGAAGGTAATAGTGTGCGCAATTTCTGTGATGAATATTGCGAATGTAAACAGCTTTTGGGAACAGAAGAGACCTATTTGGTGCTCATGGATTGGCAAGAGGATTAGTGTGCGCTTTGTTAGCTAAAAATCTTTTACCAGGTTGCGGACCGGCTGATTAAAAATTGAAGATACCTTCTCTTCTTTCGCAGAAGAAAATATTGGTATATTGAACTTGTTAATGATTTCGTTCCTAGTCGTGCTTGATCTCTTAGTTTTGTTGCTTATTATTTAGAGAGATTTTATCAAAGCATTTCTCGCTACGCTTTGATAAATACTAGTTAATATGCAGCTATTTTGTTAGTATTTGCTTGTTCATTGAGTTATGCGCTATATCGCAGGCATAATTTTCAATAAAGAAGTTAACGAGTGTTGAATGTTTATTCAGCAATTGTTTTAAATGAGCACGACTGTATAATATATAAGTATAGGTTTAAATTTTCGTAAGCCCTATTATATGAATATTTTTAAATATTATGACATGTATTTATAAAAATAAATCTAGAAGTCGGTTTCTTTTTTATTTTACTAACTGCACAAACTAGCCCAAAGTAAAAGCAGTAATAAATTTTGTGCCAAACGTTGGATAGTAAAATTATGCTACACTGACAAAGTGATTCCTTAGTTTTTATGCCTATTGTGGGATTTTTAGAGAAGATTGGCGGGAGGTTTATATCATTATTGGCTGCAGTTGGCAGTATAGCGATATTTTTTGCTAAGTCGTTTTGTGCTGGTTTGATGCCTCCGTATTATTGGAAACAGATTGCAAAACAAGCAGTTCAGATAGGATATTTTTCATTGCCTGTTGTTGGAATGACTGCTATTTTCACAGGAATCGCGATGGCCTTGCAATGTTATTCCGGATTCTCAAAATTCACTGCAGAAATCGGCATACCGTCTGTTGTCATGATAGCGATGACAAGGGAGCTCGGGCCGGTCTTAACGGCACTTATGGTTGCAGGCCGCCTTGGCGCGTCAATGACAGCAGAAATTGGAACAATGAAAGTCACAGAACAAATCGACGCAATGACGACCTTGTCCGTCAACTCATATAAATATCTCGTCTTCCCGCGAATAATCAGCGGCGTTTTACTTCTGCCGTTTTTGGTTTTTATCGACGACATCATCGGTATTCTCGGTGGATACTTGGTATGCGCCTACTATCTTGACTTCAATGCCGCAAACTATATCCACAACACATTCTCATCAATGACATCCTGGGATATTATCGCAGGAATGATCAAAGGTGCCGTATTCGGTCTATGCATCTGCATCATGGGCTGCTACCACGGATATTTCTCCAAACGAGGCGCAGAAGGAGTTGGTCGCGCCACAACTAACTCTGTCGTCTCATCATCAATTCTAATTTTGCTCTTCGATTGCCTCCTTACCTTCGCATTGTTTTAATGTTGCATTAGTAAAAATCAATTTCGTTGTTTTGTAGTAAGGTGAGGTTTATAATGCTGGTACTTTTAAAGAGATGCACAGAAGGAAGTTGTCATCGCCACAACTAACTTCTAATCTGGCTCTTCGATTGTCTCTTTATCTTCGCATTGTTTTAACTATTGCCTGAGCAAAGATATTTTGAGCACAAGATATATGTTAGAGAATATAACAGTCGCTACTTTTTTAAAGAATTGGTTTGAAAATCTCAATTTTTTTCCCAGGAAATTCCCAGGTTTGTTAAGACTTCCTTAATGTTTTTATGGTAAAGGACTCCCTCTCTAACCCACTCACACATCATAGGACGACATTACTCCTTCCATTTATGCTTTAAGCATAAGCTTATGCATACCACATTTGCATTAATAAAATGTTAATTTTCACTCTATTAATAAAAATATTTCTGTTTCAAGAGCTCGCAAGCTACAAAAATTCTGTAAAATAGCTTTTTATATTTAAAAATTCACAAAGTATTTCAATTCATATTAGTAAAAGGAGAAAGAAATGAATATTTTATCAAAATTAACCGAAAAAGTGGCTATGTTGGAAACTAATATAGCGCACAATCAGATTAGCTTTGAAAAGTTCAAGGAATGCTTCGAAACAAGAGCTTCTGTGAACGCTAGGCAATGCTCTGCTGATATTGGAAATATGTTCGGATTGATCATACTCAAACCACAAAACAAGTTTATCCAAACTAACTTCTCTGCTATAAAATAGAGAAATAATATATACGAAATTAAATCTCAACTAACACCTCTCAAAAATAAGTTTATGAGAGGAATCGTGAGACTGTGTTAGAAAGTGCTTGGTTTGCAAACTAGTTATAGTTTTGATTAACCCATCATCATGACGCACAAGAGTTTAAATATCTCTTATAATCGACTTTGCATATGCTCTATTATTATAGTATCGCCAGCATTTTGATAGTTTTCGCAAAATAGAATTGCGGAATATTTACCATTTATATTTAAAAATTCATACATAACGCCACACAATAGTTAAACCTGATGAGTTTTTCTTTTCAAGATCATTTTTTTTCCCAGGAAATTCACAGTGTTTGTTAACAACTCTCTATAATGCTTTTATGGTGACTCCACCCATCTAGTGATCTACCTAACTCCTTACCCTTTAATGCTTTAAGCATAAGCTTAGCATATCATATTTGCATTAATATTCCGTAACTATGATGAGTATTTTTTTGAGTCTCCAGGTGATGGATAGCAACATTTATCTCGTTGTTCTATATTATAGTCACTATATATCGCTACACCAAACGATAGAGCCGGTTCATGTTAACAGCAGTCTATATTCTAACTCTATTCTCTTTTTAACGTAAGTATAAAGATCATCTATCTCTAAGATTCAACCTATTTCAACTATTTCTTTTCTTGCTCAAGTCTCATTATCAAGATTCTTGCTATTCTTCGAAATATGTTTCCTTCAGGGGACAGCGTCAGGTAAAGACTTCATTGCACGATTATCTATCAAATTTTGTGTACTATTGCAATTCTTATGGAACTGGCAATTAGATACGGTTATGCATATAGTTATAATACCAGAAACATGTTTAGTAGAGCCTTACAACTCAGTTCTAAGATATTACCTTAGCAAAAAGAATGTTGGAGCTTTCCGTTAGATTGCTTGCTGATAAACTTAATTGTTGCCATAAATAGCTGTCAATCCCTATAATCAGCAGTGTCGCACCCTGGTAATATATTTTTTGCAACTAGAGCGCAGACAAGCCCTCTATGCCATCCATGAGCTCCCCATGGCATCTTTGGTTCCCAATCCCATATACTTCCTGCTTGTGCAATGCTCATTGCATAAATCACAATCATTATAAGCTTTAATACTATCTTCATAGCACCTC
>BNWD01000059.1 GCA_025998575.1 Alphaproteobacteria bacterium
TGCAAAGCCTACGGAGTTACAAATCCATACTAACAAATAAAGCCTGCACACTATTATATAGTGTGCTCGTGTAATGTATAATAAATGATATTTATTCCCGAAAACACTATTGCGGATCAATAAAATTGTGTTACAATAGTATTATTGTGTAGATGTAGTTAATGTTTTATGCGAATTATAAAGTTGTCATCGGCGTGGCTTGGCCCAGAAGAGGAGCAGGCTGTCAATCGGGTTTTTGCGAATCAAGCATTAAATATGGGATTTGAAACGAAGATGTTTGAAGAAGAGTTGGCTAGTTTTTTCAACAAAAAAGGTTCATTCGTTTCCTGTGTGCATTCATGCACTGCGGCTCTTCAGTTGGCCTTGCAATGCGACGGTATAAAGCCTGGTGACGAAGTGTTAGTGCCGACCTGCACTTTCGTTGCGACGTTTCAGGCAATAAGCGCCGTCGGAGCAAAACCAATTCCATGCGACATCGATTTAGACGACGTTTTCATAAGTCTTTGTGACGCAAAGGTGAGATTGACTTCGAAAACACGCGCGATAGTTCCTGTTTTATTTGCTGGCTGCTCCACTAAAATTCATAAAATTTATCAGTTTGCAGAGGAAAATAATCTTAAAGTTGTTGAAGATGCAGCGCATTCGTTTGGAGACGACTCTATAGCTGATCGGTTGGGAACAGTGTGTTTTAGTTTCGATGCAATAAAAAACATAACATGTTCCGACGGAGGAGCTGTTTTGACGACTGATATCACGCTAAATGAGCGCATAAAGGACGCTCGTTTGCTTGGCGTTTTGGGCGATACTGCCGCTCGCTTTGCTGGCAAACGTAGTTGGGATTTTGATGTTGTCGAGCAGGGATGGCGCCTGCATATGAACAATTTGTGTGCAGCTATTGGGCGCGCGCAATTGGCCAAATTCCCACAAATAAGAACACGAAGGCAGGATATTGCGGCAAGATATATGAATGCTTTTCGCGATATCAAATGCTTGCGGATGCTGCCGATCAACGCGAAAACTGCTGTTCCTCATATCTTTCCTGTGATTGTTGAAGACGGCATGCGAGATGCTCTCAAGGAGTTTTTGTTGGAAAATGGTGTTGAAACCGGCATACAATATAAACCGAATCATCTTTTGAGCTATTTCAATTTGGGCTATCAGTTGCCAAATGCGATGAAAGTTTATGAAAGTATTCTTTCGATTCCGCTACATCCGCTTTTGAGCGCTGACGATGTTTCTTATATTATAGACTCTATAAAGAAATTTTTCAAATAAATATTCGCACTTGGAATAAAAATATTGACAAACAAAATAATATACGCATGCTTGTAATTGAGGTGAAATGATTTAGAAAATGTTAAAAATTCTGGAATTTGATGAGCTTACAAGCACTAATGATTATGCATTTGAATTCGCAAAACAACTTGACAATATGACTGATGTTTTAATTTTGGCAAGAAGGCAAATTGCTGGACGTGGAAGATTGAATGAACGAACATGGGTTTCTATTGATGGAAATTTTCATGGAACGTATATAATGAATGTTGATAGTTCGTTAGTTTTGATGCATAATATGTTATCGGCAATAAAGGATTTCATAGAACAAATTACGAAGGCATCTGACGTTACTCGGAATATTGTGATAAAAAGTCCGAACGACGTTTTGATCGAAGGAAAAAAGGTTGCCGGAGCATTGATTGAGGCATTTTTACCGTTTGTTTTTGTTGGCATTGGAATAAATTTGTGTGTGGCACCATTGAAAACCGCTGCTGATTTGAAAAGCGAATTTGGAAGCTCAATAATTCCAAAAGAAGCTGGAGCTAAATTATATAACTGTTTGCTTGGCAGGATCAAATAGTGTTGAGTTATATTCCAGACGCATTTATTATCTTATTTTTCTTGAGCTTTATTATCTTCAGATTGTTTTTTAGTGAGCAACTCGCAAAGAAAATTTTTTCAAAAATTTCGATAATATTTGGCTTGATTGGCTGGCTATTGATGTTTTCGTGTAGTTTATCTGAGGAAGTTTTTGCGACAGATTTTTTGATTTACGATAGCGACACGTATTTCTTAAAAAGTATATTAATGGCTTGCGCGACGCTATATTTCGCTACAATAAATATATCAAAATCATATAAAAATTATGATAGTATTTTATATATTATTGCGTTTTCTATTATTTGCTCGTTTATTTTTTGCTTGTCCGCAAACAATTTTCTTATTTTATTTTTGGGAATCGAAGGTTTGGTTTTTTCCATCTGTTTTTTGTTAATGACAAGCAAAACAAAAGAGTTTCGTAGCCAAAATGCGTTGAAATATTTTGTAACGTCTTCCATCGCAACAACTATTTTTCTGTATGGTTGCAGTTTGTATTATAGTGAATTTGGTTCATTATGTTTCTCGCAAATAGGAAGCAAATTGAATGTAGTCGTCGTTTCAGGAACAATTTTGATATTTTGCGCGCTTTTATTCGAAATTCATGCAGCGGCGTTTCATTCGTGGGCAATTGATATCTACGAAAAAGCGCCAATGAGAGTTGTTATGTTCTTAGACAGCGCATTTCTATTTTTCATGTTCTTTGTCTTTGCGAAAACAGTTAGCATTCTTATCTGGCGCGGCATATTATTTTATAAGCCGTTTTTATGCTTCATATCCATTGCCTCAATGGCGATTGGCGGCCTCATGCCATTTTTGCAAAAAAACATCAAAAAATTCGCTGCGTATTCTTCGATAGGACACATAGGTTTTGCGATGACTATTCTTGCTAGTGCGCGTTATCCAACAGAATTCAAAATTTCAATGTTTTATATTGCAACATATGCCGCGGCATCATTGGGCTTTTTTTGCTGCATTTTGAACATAAAAAAGAATGCGCAAATAACAGAATTTTCAGATTTAAAAGGCTGCCTTTCGCACACGCCAGTTGTCGGATATATCTTAGTTTTGACGATGTTCGCGATGGTTGCAAGCCCTCCCTTTGTCAATTTTTTCGCAAAAATGAATATATTAAAATTTCTAATAAGATCTAATGATTACATTCTACTGTGGTCTGCAACTATATATTCAATTTTAAGTTTTTTATACACGATAAAAGCTCTCAGGTTTTTGTTTATTGATAAAAAAAGCGACGACGCAGTGCGTAGTCAGCAAAAATTTTATATTGCGTTGCTTCCGTTAATTTTACTTATCTTAAGCAATTTTTTCTCAAATCAAATACAAAATTCATTTTCCAGCATTTTTATCGACAAATCATCTTGACATCAATGCAAAAAGCGGTTACGCTGATAGGGTTAGACTGTCCAGGGGTTGTAGCTCAGCTGGGAGAGCGCTACAATGGCATTGTAGAGGTCAGGGGTTCGATCCCCCTCAGCTCCACCATTTTTGTTGATCTGATGCGTGGTTCCAAGGTTTTTGTTGGGTATATTTTCGCGTTAGCTTTGGGGGTGGCTAGCATTTTGGGAGTTTTCCATGCAAAATTTTTAGAGCTTTCAACAGATGTTTTCTTGTCATTTTATATAACGATTTCCGCATTATTTTTATTCGTTTTGTCTTGCCTTTTGTGTTGGTATTATTCTTTTTTTTCTGTCAGATTGAAATCTTTTTCTCACCTAGATTTGCTTTTTAAAAATGTTTTAAGAATAGATTTTAATAAAATTTCACAGATTGACATGG
>BNWD01000060.1 GCA_025998575.1 Alphaproteobacteria bacterium
CTATTTCCTCGTACAGTAATTTGAGTCCATAAAATTATATCGAAATCCCCGAATTTCTTTTGTTTTAAGCAGTCAAAACTTCCAGAAAAGTTCTTTCTACATGTTTGTAACTTGTGCGCAGATAGCATTGGGCGTATTGTTTGGCATAAATTTAATGAAAGCGAGAGCTAGGAAGGCGCTATAAAAGAGACTGAGAGCTTATCGAACATACAATATTTCGATAGTAATTGAACCCATAAAACTATACCTAACTCCACGAATTTCTTTTTTTAAATCGCAAAAATCTCCAGAAAAAAAGTTCTCATTCAACAATTTTAATTTTCGTGTAGATTTGTATGCATATTTTGTGCTAACCCTCAAATGCCTCACCTAACCATTTTCAAACACAGTTTTTGAGGTACGACATCAAAGCTCCGTGATCTCTTTTAAATTTAACATGCAGCATAGACGAACCAGACATGAAAATCGTCGAGTTGGCATGGGCCTGAATTTTATAGAGACACTCTGGGAGCGAGGATACTCACTAATAGAATGCAATCCTCAATACATAAGCTTCAACAACAATTTCATTAGAAGGCGCTGAAAAACTAAAGTCGGCTTTAGCTTACCGCCGCACAACAACACATCTAAACAAAAATTGTGATTATAGATAGAATATATATGCGGAAATATTTTTGTCTCTTTTAATACTAACGTTGAAAGAATTTAACGTTAGTATAGGCTTTGAATCCGATCTTTTTACTTTTCATCAATGCTTGATAGAAATCTGTAATATATAGATTTTTATTTTATATGTAAATAATTGCAACTTTTTACACGATAATGCATCGACGCATGTATTGCAGTTGTGTTGGTCACTGCAATATATTTTGGCGAACTATTTTACTAGAACTCAATTACTAAAAGATTACACAGAATTATCAACTAAAGATTACTCGCGCTTAATAGCAGCATGACAACTGAGCTGGCTGGCAAATACACTGAAAATTATGTTAAAAATGCTGTTCTTGCTCTATTCAGCCTGGATTGCTTCAAAAGAATGCAACATTGCAAGTCTACGATTAAAAGATATTAAGCTTCATAGATACTGCTCAATAATTCCTGAAAAAAGAGATAGTATATGTAAAAACGTTATCTGAATCACAAACACATTATTTCAATCCTGTCGAATGGATATTATAAACGACAGCTATCAAAAAAGTCAGAATAAAAAGAACATGAGAAGCACGATAAGATTTGGTAAAATAATATATAAGAAACCAGACGTTTGTATATGCGAAAAGTACAATTGCCAGCTAATTTCGTGCCGTGAAACATGAAGCATAAAAGAGCCTTTGATATGGCGCTTTTATCTGCTCAATACCGCTAGCTGAATCATAGTATTTTTACATGCTAATGCTGATTAACGCAGAAAGAAAATAATTTGGGGCGAAGTTTGGAATTATTAAATTTGAAAGAAATTTTTCCCCTCCTAAATTTTGAACAATCTCTTCGATTTTATCTTTGAAATAATCCAGGTTTAGCATGAGCTCTTGCAAATTCCCAAAATCAATATTTTCCATCCCTGCATTTATATAAAGTGAAGTAAAAAATACTCGCAATAGCAGCCATGCGGAATTGCGGCCATTAAATAAAAATACCGCCCTATCTGACAAGTTTTCAACATCCTCTATCGAACAGAATTCCAAACATTCTCGAAAATTCGATCTCTTGCTGAAAATCCATTTTAAGTTGAATGAAGTGATCTCAGGCCAAAATTGCGGCTCAAGTGGCAATTCTATTTGCATAAGAGGAGTGTAGTCTTGGCCAGTCGCTTTCGCATAAAAATAATTCAAAATATCGGCGCCAATCCTAATTGGCTCATCCTTGCGTCTTGAAGTGTCCTGCGCAATCTGAAAAAATTGATTATTTAAAATAACTGGTTTTTTATATAAATTTTTGGCAAAAATTTCAAAATATTTCCTAGCTTTTGGGCAAATCTTTATGAAAAAACTTGGCGCAAGAAAAAAATTAGGCAAAATTATCTCATTGTTCCAAAGATTGCCATCAAATTGCTGCGCTGGCATTGGCTGATTTCTGTCTGCAAACAAGCGCCCAAGTCCAGTCTTCAGCGCGACTGACGGGATTCTCAATTGCAACAACGAGGGATGAATGCGCCCAGTAGGCAAAATTCCAGTGAAATGAATTGGCCTACGAAAGCCTTCCGGAACTATCATTTCCTCTGTCATTGCAGCGGCAGCAAAAGCAAACATGCCAACAACAACTATAAAATTTTTCTTAAAATTCACTGCTCCCTCCAAAGAAACACTTTACACACCACAAACTTATTATATACATCGAAATATTAATAATCGATTAATTTGAAAAAAAGAGGCTTATTTTTTACAGGCAATAATTCTTCGTCACGCTAATATAGTAAATAGAAGAACTCACAATAATTTTCGCAATTACACTGCCACACCACAAAAATATTCATTTGTCAAGAGCTATATAGTGGCAATTTCTCTATGTGTAGCCTGTCCAAATTCAAACTATTAAAACGGGTTTGAGGCACAAGCATGTTTGTTTCTTATTTATCTGAATGCTTTTATAAAGAATGCCCTTAAATTACGCTGCGATTTTAAGCGAATAAAAGATTTTTATTTGCTTTTCGTGAAATACTATGTTAGTATAGATATGAAAAAAAGAAGTTTAAAGAAGAAAATTATTTTAACAAGTATTGCGGCAACAACACTGCTCAACACACCAGCTCTTTGCTCAGAGTGGGTAAACTTTTTTGACTACCAAGCTTTACTTTATAAATTTCAAAGATGTTCTTGGCGATTTTGATAGCTTTTTAATTGTCCCAATGATGCAAATTATACAGCGTTTAAAAATCACTTGGCAACGTTGCAGTTGTATGTGCAAACTCACCCAATTGCAAAGCAAGCCCTGCAAAGATAATCGATTAATTTGAAAAAAAGAGGCTTATTTTTTACAGGCAATAATTCTTCGTCACGCTAATATAGTAAATAGAAGAACTCACAATAATTTTCGCAATTACACTGCCACACCACAAAAATATTCATTTGTCAAGAGCTATATAGTGGCAATTTCTCTATGTGTAGCCTGTCCAAATTCAAACTATTAAAACGGGTTTGAGGCACAAGCATGTTTGTTTCTTATTTATCTGAATGCTTTTATAAAGAATGCCCTTAAATTACGCTGCGATTTTAAGCGAATAAAAGATTTTTATTTGCTTTTCGTGAAATACTATGTTAGTATAGATATGAAAAAAAGAAGTTTAAAGAAGAAAATTATTTTAACAAGTATTGCGGCAACAACACTGCTCAACACACCAGCTCTTTGCTCAGAGTGGGTAAACTTTTTTGACTACCAAGCTTTACTTTATAAATTTCAAAGATGTTCTTGGCGATTTTGATAGCTTTTTAATTGTCCCAATGATGCAAATTATACAGCGTTTAAAAATCACTTGGCAACGTTGCAGTTGTATGTGCAAACTCACCCAATTGCAAAGCAAGCCCTGCAAAGATAATCGATATCAGTTTCATATGCTCCTCCGAATAAAAACCTCTATTTATAGAATATCACAAATATTTCGTTTGTGCAA
>BNWD01000061.1 GCA_025998575.1 Alphaproteobacteria bacterium
TAGTAGTAGGAAATTGGGCTTCATTGAAATGATTACTAAAATCTATAGAGAACATATAGTTACTAAATCAGAAACCTGTTTGGTAGAGTCTTACAACTCAGTGCCAAGATATTATCTTGCAAGATTGTAGCGAGAAACAAAAACTAATTGCCAAGTCCGTTATAAAGTACTCTGCCGCAAGCAACAGAGCTTTAAATCAAGAAGAGGTTTCTATGTATTGTCCCTCTCTTGTAATTAATTTTGTCTATACTTTCTTATTATTAAGAATCGTTAATATTTTTTATAAAACAGAACTATGAAATGATTACCATCTATATTTATGAATCCATATTTTTTACAAAAAATTCACAGATTTGTTAACGCTTTCTTAATGTTTTGTGGCAAATGACTCAATCTCACCTAGGAGAATGCCTAACTCATATCATTTATGCTTTTAAGAATAAGCTTAGCATATTACATTTGCATTTAGGATATGTTGATTTTCACCAGAATCACAAAAATATTTATTTGTCAATATATCTATAAACGCAATACCCTCACGCTACAGAGTCATGATGAGTATTTCTTTGAGTCTCCAAGTTATTAGACCCAGCTTTTCATCACTGCCATAAGATATAGCGTTTTTCGCTTAGCAATGATAAAGCTCATCCATCTCTGAGATTTCAACCTATTTCAACTTTTTTTCTTTCCAAGCCTCATTTCAAGATCATTAAATCCTTGCAATTCTTCGAAATACGTTCCATTCAAGATAAAGAGTTAGTGCAATACTTACCCGTATCAATCAACATGCAAGCTCATCTTGCTAATATGCCAAAACATCTTACTATGTTATAACGCACACGTAACCGGTTGACAATCCTGAAAAGAATGGTATGCAGAAATGAAGTTGCAATTATTCGCATAGGTTAATAGATAATCGCGTAAAGTATAATCACAAAGAGAGAAGTGTTGCCATGATTCTGTATCTTGAATGAGACTGGTTTCGAAGAATAACGATGATTTAATGAGCTTGAAAAGAGGCGCATCAAAATATGGAGGCCGTTGACAGGAACGGGCTCTGTTTTAGTGCGTTTGAGGTAGGAGGAGACAGCAATTCGTTGAAAAGACTGCTAGAACTTCCCGTTAAATTGGGTATTGATAAATTTAACTGTTGTCATGGCAGTAAATAGTTGCTAATCCATCAACCTCTTTCACAAAAATGAGTCTTATGAAGTTGAATCCTGTTTGTTTTTGTGGGCTGGCATTTGGTTATGAACAGGTGTAGAATATTGATAGGACCTTATATGAATATGCTCAAGTATAGCAATAGTAGCTCCTTAATAAGGATGGCATAAGAAACAGAAATGGAATAGCAAAGATTGTGTTCGTTAACAAAGTTTGATAAATAATAGTGCAATATAATGTAAGCAAGAGAGAAGTTTTTCTCTGACTCTGTACCTGAAAACCAACGGTTTTTTAAAATAGCAATGATTTAATGGACTTGAAATGAGGCTTGAGAAAGAAAAGAAATAGGCGCTAGAAACAGTCTGTTTTAGCGCATTTGATGTAGGCTCATCTGAACATAAAACCATGTGTCTCGATACGAATTGTGACAAGCAGTTAATTACGTGAAATTATAATATATTAAGGTGTTTGTGAGATGAGGTTTGTATGTGTATTGATATGTCTAAGTATAACAATAGTAAGAAGAACTTGATAGATAATCGTGTAATGAAGTATTGTTATGAGGTTGTTCTTTGAATGAAACTGGTTTCGAAGAATAGCAAGGATTTAATGGTCTTGATATTAGGCTTGGAAAGAAAAAAAAGTCGAAATAGATTGAAATCTTAGAGATGGATAAGCATATGGACTACTGTTGACAGTAGTATGCACTATCTGTGGCTGTGGCTTCATTGAAAAGGATACTAAACAAATGTAAATTACTAGTAAAAGAAGGTAATCTCTAAAATTATAGAACATATAATTACAAAGTCTTGGACATGTTTAGTAAAATCTTGTAACTATGTGCTAAAACGTTACCTTGCAAAAAGAATCCCGGAGTCTTTAGCTAAATTGCTTGTTGATAAACTTATTCTATAACATGTTGCCAATTCCTGAGCAAGTTGCAACGCGCTTGCTCATATTGTATAATATTAAAGTAGGGTTAGTTTTGGAGAATGGTTTGCTATGAATGGATGGTGTTTGCGCAGCGCTGTTGTTCTTTTCGTGTATTCATTTTTGCATTGCGCGTTTGCAGATCAATATGACGCAGAGACACAAAAGGCATTAGAAAATTCTATGAATACCCCGCAGCAAGATCCTCAGATTCAAGATCCTTCGCGACAAAATACGGTGCCGCAGTCTCAGCAGCCCCAGCAAAATTTTGCGCCTTCACAGTCTGTAGACTGCCCAATGGGATTTAGTCTTGGGTTGTATTGCGGGGTTTCTCGGCAGAAGACGACTTTCACAGATGAGCAAAAGAAAAAAGACGCTGGAGACGATAAGGAACAGAAACTGGCTGCCAAAGACACAAAAAAACAAACGAAGGGAAGCTTGCTGCTGAGCGTTGAATATGCTGTTGTTCCGATTCCATCTTTATTTTTGTCTATAGGATGCTTTGTTGGAAGGGAAACTAGCAACCCCACTGGTTATTTTAATCACAAAAAGAAAGAAAATGTGCCTACCGAGAAAAAATATTCTATGACATCGAAGACACAATATCCATTTGGATGCTGCGCTAAAGTAGGAATACCATTTAGTTTTGGGGTTCCTTTTTTGGGAGCGGATGTAGATATACGTCCAAATAAGATTACACATGAGCGCTTGCCTGGCACAACTCAAAGCGATGCTAAAGCTGCTGAGACTCAAATTGTTCATGATGATGCAACGAATAGTTCGATATCTGATAAGCATGCTACAAAGTTGAACTCTTGGAAAAAACATTCGAAAAGTGTAACTGTTAAACTTGGCATTATTATTCCTTTTGGCCCGCTGTCTTTTCAGGCGCTTGTCGGTAGAAAATTTGGCGAAAAAACCAAGGTAAATGTTGCCGGTAAGAGCATGAGCCTGAGAAATATTGCGACCTGTTTTGGCCTTGGTGTTGCGTATTTGTTTAAATGATACACGGCAGAAATGAACATAAGATAGTTTTAGCAAATTTTCTCGCTCTTATTAAAGAAGCTTGTCAGTAAAAATGTTGAATTTTAACTATAAAATTTCTTTTTCAGTATAATTAGATAAAGCAGAATGCCAATCAACTTTTTCCTCCCTCTATTTTCATTCCGAGGGCAATGTGAAATCTAACGGCGCGTGTTTTAATCTGTGCGCAGCTGTTCTTTTTGCAGATGTTTTTCGGAAAGTCGTAGCCAATTGAAAAGTCTGCAAATTTATTTTTAAAGAAGACTTTTCTTGCCCGAATTTTCGAATGAAATGAGATAGCCATCCTGTTCATAGAACGTTTGAAAACTTCTTCTTTTTCTTCGTGCTCAATATGCAACGGTTTCATGCATTTGAAGAATTCTTGATTTTTTGAAATAACATCATTAAAAATCTGCAACATTTTTTTCGAATAGTAACTCGTTTTAAAAATTTCATATAATCTATCCATAACGATTTTGTATTTGCT
>BNWD01000062.1 GCA_025998575.1 Alphaproteobacteria bacterium
GTTATTATAATGAAAAAAAATTAGTTAAAATTAACTGTATTTTTCGATATAATATATATAATTGTTATTGCTGGGTAAAAAATGAAACATAGAGTTATAGGGAGCTTGTTGCATTGAGTGCATCGCTTTCTCAATGAGCTATTTGCAATCTCAAACAACGAGTTCCTTATGCTATTCCAAAGCCAGCGTTTACATTGAGAATGCCGGAATAGTTGCAAGAAGGGAATTTTTCGTTTAACTAAAGACAAATTATGAATAACCAATGACACTGTTGCGCAAGTCATACTTGCGGTTTTGATTTCACAATTGTATAACTTTTTCTTAAGTCATCCGTAAAAAATTATCAGGAACGATATATCGCTTTATGATGTTGATCGGCCTAATGGGCTTTATGCATTATGAATCAGCAGATGTGGAAAAAATAGTGCAAGTTTTTGCGCTGACGTCTGGTAAAAAATTACGCATGTATCATATTTATTATTATGTCTTTTACGTTGAGCAGCGTAGTATTAAAACTCTATCTAGAATTACAATCACTCCAAGAGGAGGATGTTTGCGAGGCTGCCTTTGATGATGTGTTGTTCTTCATCCCATATTATATCGTATTCTTGGCAAGACTGCTAACTTCATTCAAGATATACGTTGCGTCGCATGTATTTGAGAAATAGTTAATTATATTATTGATAGAACGAAGAAAATTGTTATTTTTTCTCCTAAAGACTCGTTGAACCTCTTGATAAGTATAACTTTGCTAGACAAATGACGATTTTAAACATTTCTTAAATAATAAAGTGTTGTTTCCTTCACTTTATTAATGTTCTTCAGGTTTATTTGTAAGGATGGATATCATGGCTTTTGCTGAAATTCTGTCTCCTGTTGAATTTGGTGTTGTTGTTATCGTTTCAGAATTATGAAAGAAATATTGCCAGGTCATACAATAAATCCGTTACGCGTAGAAAACATATCTAATTCAAGAAAAAATTCATATGGTCTTCTCTTATATTATAATATACCTAAGATTATCAAATTTTGCTATTGAAAATTAAGTGCTGCTTCCACACCAGGCAGGCACGACACAATTCTTTGTGTTTTATCAGTTTGAGAAACGCAAATCAAAAATCTGCCTATGCTTGCGTCATATTTTAGCACAAAGAAAGTGTTGCTACCTTTATCTTTTGTACTGTTAATAATAGTACTCAGTGTACATGGATTTGTCGTTGAAGCTTTTAGTAGAGAGAATAGCAACAATAGCAATTTATACTTGGCAAAAATGTTGCTTATAGAAATTGAGGAACGCTCCATAATTTTTCTGTATCTAAAATGTTTTTATCTTATTATTGGACTCAATTACAATCACTCCAAAAGGAGGCTGTTTGCTAGGCCACCTTTGATGATGTGTTCCTCCTCGTCTTCTGTTGGGTTTTCTTTTTTCTCGTTTTCTTGAGATTCTTCAGGTTTTTTTGTAAGGAGTGAGGTCATGGTTCTTGCTATGATTCTGGCTGGGATTCTGCCTCCTGTCGAATTTTCAGCCATTTCGTCTTTGTTGTTATCGTTTCCAATCCAGACAGACATGACGCAACCTTTGGTTGTCTCAGCTGGTGGATCGTAAAGCACGAAGCAGTATGCGTCGGAATTACCGTTAGTTCCTGTCTTGCCATAGACGAATTCGTTGACGTTCGCGGCTCGCCCTGTTCCTGACGAGATGACTCTTCTCAAAAGCATGCGCATTGAGCCCAGGACCTCTTTATCGATGATTTGCACAGACGCTTGGGCTTGACGTTGGTATAGGATTTTTCCGCTTTTCGTTCTGATTTCGATGATGCAATATGGCCACACGGCGTTTCCGTCCATAAACGATGCATAGGCGGACGTCAAGTCTTTGAGGGTGACTGGAGTTGTCCCAAGCGCTACACTCAGATCGTGCTGAGAAACGTTGTATATGCCCAATTCCTTGGCAAATTTAGCTACTCGCGAAAGTCCGATCGCTTGGACGAGCCGAACGCTAACGCTGTTGACTGAAAACGCGAAGCCATCCAAAAGAGATATCTGGCCTTTTGATTGCCACTTATAATTTTGCGGGTTCCAGCCGGCAATTGAAACTGGCGTATCATCGATCATATCGTGAGGTTGGAAGCCAAATTTCAAGGCAGCGGCGTATATGATGGCTTTGAACGCGGAACCTGGCATTCTCTCGGCTTGAGTCGCTCGGTTGAATTGTGTAGCGCCATAGTCTCTTCCGCCGATAATTGCCTGTATTGCTCCGTCTCTGGCCATGCAAATAAACGCCGCCTGGGAGAATTTGTATGTCTCGGATTCAGTTTCGAAATAGAACTTGATCGATTCCTCTGCGGCATCCTGCTTCTCCCTGTCGAAAGTCGAAACGATGACTATATCATCGTCAAAGCTGCCCAAAAGCTTCTTCGCCTGGTCATAAACATAGTCGCAAAAATACATATAGTCTTTTTTCGATTTTGCGCTCGGATTCAATGCGGTTTTCCCTTCGCGCTCCTCGATGTCTTTTGCGTTCTTTATAAAGCCATGTTTCTCCATAGCTCCCAAAACAACAAGCGCCCTTTCATAAGCATAATTCGGATGGTTGGTCGGGCTATATTTTGATGGCGCTTTCAAAATCCCGGCGAGCACTGCGGACTCAAATATAGTTAATTCCTTCGCTGATTTTTCGAAATATTTCCTAGCGGCCGCATCTATTCCATAAGTTCCCGCACCGAAATATACTCTGTTTAGATACATCATCATGATGTCCGATTTCGAGAAGCTATATTCGAGCCAGAATGCAAGCAGCAATTCCTTGATTTTCCGGCCAAAAGACCTGTCATAATGAGTGACTTTTTTTTCGGCAATCAATATGTTTTTCGCCAACTGTTGGGTTATTGTCGAGCCTCCTTGGACGACTCTTTTTGCAACATAATTGTTATAAGCGGCCCTCAAAAAGCCTATGAAATCTATGCCGAAATGACTGAAAAACCGCCTGTCCTCGACGGCCATAAACGCCGCTACGACATGTTTTGGCAGTTCGCTCACTTTCACAACATTTTCATACAAATCACCATAAGAACCGACGATTTCGCCATCATACGTCTGAATAACGACAGACGGCGTCCTTATCTCAGTCTGCAGATTTTGCAAATCCGGAAGATCCTTGGAATAATACAAAAGAATAATACAACCGAAAATTATTCCGCAAAACGACAAACAGAATATATACCTGAAAACCTTGCTAAAAAACGATCTCTTCTTTTTCCTTTTACTATTTATGTTAGTTAGCTTGTTCTTTTTCAAGAAACGACCATCTCGAATCCATATGGCCTACAGTCTAGCAAAAGTGAAAGAGTATATCAAACCGATTGGAAATGACCAGCTCTCCACCGATCCACTTAGGTTCGTTCCAATGGAACTTTCTCATAGCTTCTTTGTGTTTTTGCCAACTAGTTACTAGTGTGATTAAGTTTATCAGAGTTGAGCGAAAAATGTAGTCGATTGCGGAAGTGATTTTGAGCTGTTATAATAGAGAATAACAGG
>BNWD01000063.1 GCA_025998575.1 Alphaproteobacteria bacterium
ATTTTGTATTTGCTAATAGCTATTCCAAAAATCAAATAAATTTCCATTGTTTGAATCGGTATAAAGCCAGCATAGCAATCAAATTGAAAGCGCAATGGATTTTCTATTGTTGGCATTTCTTGATAAAATTTTGTTATTTGCGGACAGTATTCTACACTTGTTTCAATTCCAAGAACATACTTTTCCAAAGGAAGATTCAAGCCAAAGAAAGCTCCGCCCTGGGCGCGTGAAGTTTTTTGCTTGTTTGAGAACAAAGAGGGGTTGTTTCATTAGTGCTGATTAAGTGTCCTTTAATTTGGTCAATCCGAAGAGGCAGATCTCCACTTGAAAATTTCATAACTTCAGGATCATTGCGCCTAAGAAAATCTGTTGACCGTTTACAAATATTATAGCAAAGTCTATCATGCTCTTCTAAAGCATTCGAAGTTTCAAATAATTTCTTAGTATTTTCATCGTTAGAAATGGCAAATAACTCTGGGGTGGCTTTATAGTTCAGCAACACATTATTCTTTTTGAATAAACACGTCAGATTGCAAAATTTAGATAATCCTCCACTTTGCGCTAATAAACCAACAGCAATATCAATTGTTTTTTCAATTTGTTCAAAGCAGTCAGCAAAGGAATTTTTGTCCATATTAACGCTAATCGGCTCATTAAATAGTCGACTTTTTTTATTATATAGTCATGGTCATTGCGCTTGATGGCTTTTAAAAGTGTCACAATGGGATCGCCATTCCTTAACTTGCAAAGAGCGGACAAAGAGATCCACTATGCCCTTTTCCATTTCCAGGAGCTATCTCTTTCACGGCCTTCACTCTCTTATCGATTGAAGCCAAATATTTTGCTAAAAGAACGCTTATTGCGTGACAAACGCTATCATAAATGCTTTTTCCATTATGGGTTCTCTTCCACTCTGCATCAGCTTTATACCTGGCGCTCCATATAATGGGTAGCATCTCCAATATCGCGGTAATTAACAAAAAAAATCAAAAAACTTATCAATGTCAGTTTTTTCCTTCCGGGGTTTTTTGTTAATTTTCAGCTTATATCGCCTAAAATCAACCCCTCCATTAATCCCAAACGTGAACTCTAACGGCAGAGATTTCTTCGCTGTCGCAAAGCAACCTGAACTTAAGGAAACAATAACCAGCACTAAAAACAACCTATTCATCTGAAAAATATATATGACGATTTACATAAATGAAGTGTAACCATAAGAAATTCTACCTACCCCCTCCACATTTCATGCCGTCATCTTTTTTGGGTTTGCCAACTAGCTACGGTTTTGTGTAAAATTTATCAGTCATAGATTCGTAACCATTTTGTAAGTCTCTTGAGATTATAGAGATTATTGACAAATAAGTATTTTTGTGAAAGTGTTGAGAATTAACATATCCTACTTATGCTTAAAGCATAAAGTAAAGGAGTAATCTCTAGTACACTATATGGATGGAGTTCTTTACCATAAAAGCATTATAGAGAGTTGTTAACAGAACTGTGGATTTCCTGTAAAAAATATGGTTTCATAAATAAAGTATGCACGAAGTCAATTGCATGAGATAGACAACACATAGAAAGGTCTTCTTGCTTTAAAACTCCGTAGCTTCCTAATGAGTTTGTTATCAAAACCGTAATTAGCTAACAATTCCAATGTTTCGTAGACATAAAGCAGATAAATGTTTGAAAAGTGTTAGTATAAACTTCATTGGTTTTATTAGAAATATCTTTGTGATTTTGGTGAAACTCAACATAGCCTACTTATGCTTGAAAGCATAAAGAGAAGTAGTTAGGTAGTTTCCCGATGTGTGACGGAGTCCTTTACCACAAAAACATTAAGAAAGTGTTAATAAAGCTGTATATAGATTAAAATTATGGAATAAAAGCTATTTTATGAAAAATATTAGCGACTCTATAAATAACAAAGTATATGCAAAAACAATTACAAGCTATGTAATACATAGAAAACTTCTTCTGAATCTCTTCTTGAGTTAAAACTCTGTAGCTTCCGGATAAGTGATTTGTTTCCTAGTTGATATTGCTTGAATTGTAGTTGCATATTGGCTAAATTAAAATTGAAAAATTTGCCCCTAAATAATGTAACTATTTAACAAAAATTATATAATTTATTTTATACTAATTTCTAACAAAAAGTTCGTATAATTGTAAAGATCTTTAACATCGTCTCACGATTCCTCTCAGAAACTTATTTTTGATAGGTTTGAGTTTGGAGTTAGTTTGGTGGTTTGAGTATGATTAATTCGAACATATTTCCAGTGTCTGAAGAGCGTTGCACAGCTGTTACAGAGGCTCTTGTTTCATTGAAAATTGGCAAGCGGCGGGCCTTGCTGGCAAAATGCCAGCTGCGGGCTCGTTAAAGGCCGCGGTCAGCTTTATAAGCTGACCAGGCCGCCGCTTGCCAATTTGACAAACTCAAGCTGTAGCTTGGTTTGACTTTATTAGAACTGAACGAAATCCACGGTTGCTTGTGGTAGCGATGAATAGTGGAATATCATTTGGTACCTTCTCTGGATCATCGCAGATACCTGCAATATATTCATTTCCTATGTTTTTATCAGAAATTACTTGCGTTGACAAATATATCTTCGAAGAATAATCAGTACAAACATATCTATACTTTTTTTCAGAATAAACTTTTCTGTTTCGTTCTCGAAATCCTCTGTAGCCACATCTATAATTCTAGATAAATACTCGTTTTCTAAATTGCTCTCTAGTCTAAAATGCCACTTCAAAACAGCCATATCTAACGTTCTAAATTCCTGCTTCTCAATAATCGTATTCATTTTCTTTCTCATTTTAGTAATATGAATTGAAATACTTTGTGGATTACTAACATAGATGTAAAAACTATTTTAAGTAACTTCTTATGAGCTCTATAAATTGCTGATGAGCGAGTATAACAATGAAAAGAATTGTGTCGTAGTGTATTTATTTCAATGCTTGTGTTAAAAATTCTTCCATAATAAACGCTGAGCATTGTATGTTTATTGTGATGATTTACATAAAAAAGCGTAACACAACGAACATCTATTTGCTACATCCAATCTTTATTCCGTCATCTTTTTTTGGTTGCCAACTAGTTACGGTTTTGTGTAAAATTTATTAGTCATAGATTCGTAACCATTTTGTAAGTCTCTTGAGATTATAGATTTATTGACACAGAAATATTTTTGTGAAACTGATTGAAACTCAACGGAATATTAGTGCAAATGTGATATGCTAAGCTTATGCTTAAAGCATAAAGAGAAGGAGTTATGTAACCAACTAGATGGATGGAGTCCTTTAACATAAAATTATTAAATAAAGTGTTAACAGAGCTATTAATTTCCTGTGAAAAATATGGATTCATAAATAAAGTATGCACGAAGTCAATTACAAGATATGGATAAATATGAACAAACTTCTTCTGAATCTCTTCTTGATTTAAAACTCTGGCAATTATACATGAGAGATTTATCATGACCGTATCTAGTTGCCGATCCAGGATAGAAATAT
>BNWD01000064.1 GCA_025998575.1 Alphaproteobacteria bacterium
AATTTATTCAGAAACGCAAAGTTCGCAATAGTTTCAAGTGGAACAGCAACACTTCAGCTAGCGCTATCAAATTGCCCGATGATCGTTTGCTATAAACTATCAAATTTTACATATAAACTCTTAAAATTTATAGTAAAAACAAGATATATTTCATTAGTGAATATAATATTGAATGAAAAAATCGTCCCAGAATTAATCCAAGAAAATTGCACTCCAGAAAACATTTCAAAAGCAATTCTCGATTGCCAACTGCAAAACTTTGGCAAGCTAAGAGAACGCTTGAAAAATAACAATAATCAACCAAGCATACTTGCTGCCGACATAATATACGGCAAATAAAAACAGCCTATTATTGACTTTCGTCAAATAAAAAACTACAATAAAATAAGAAAAGAGTGTTTTCGGGGAGGAAAAAATGAAAAAACTGTTATATATTGTCGCGGCCATAACATATGGAGCGGCTGCTGAGCAGCAAATGCAAATTACACCGAGCTTAGAAGAGGATAATTTTAATGAGTGGCGAAACAAAAATTATGCATTTTCCAAATTTTTTAAACTTTATAATAAAGAGATAGAAAAAATTAAATCATCCTTTCCAGAAGGCGAGCAATTAAATTGTAAACGAATGCGTATAGATATTGTCAGGGAAATTAGCTTTTACATTAATAATAAAAAATACTCAAATGATAATATTTCTCAGATGGAATCTTTAATAGAGGAAAATGACAAGTATAAAAAATTCAAAAAACATACTTTTGAATTAGCAGAACGCAAGTTCTTAATGTGTCTTGATTTTTTTGAATTCTGCCAAAAAAATCCAGCAGCTTCAATAAATGAATACAGTTTTTTAGAAAATTTTTATAACAACTTAGAATAACTCTTCTTAATTTTCAAAATCGACCTCAGACTCGAAAGAAGTTAAAATTCTCTCGCATTTGTCTGATGTAAATTATCTATGATATACAATTCAGTTCACATTAACATAAAATATTTCTTGACTTTTCTCAAATAAAGAGTTACAATAAAATAAGAAGAGTGCATTTTCACGGAGAAAAAAATGAAAAAATTACTAACTACTATTGCGATCTTGACATATGGCGCAGTTGCTCAGCAGCAAACCCAATTTCTGCAAAAACCTGATAATTCGCAAAAAAATAAAGAATATACACTTGCTGAGTTCTTTGAACTTTATCATAAAGGGATCTCACAAATAATTTCAACAGCTCCAAGTAGAGCGCTAATTGCTTTGGAGAACAGATACATAATCAAATTTCACTTAAACGGAAGAGAATATTCATCTGATGACTTTAGTTCGACGAAGTTATTAAGAGACTCAACAAACTGCGATGAAAAATTCAAAAACTATATTTTCGATATAGCAAATGCAACAATTTTAGACTGTATTAATGCGATTGAATTCTTTAAAAACAATCCAAGGATAACAGTAAAGGAGTACAATGAATTACCAAACTCTTGCAATAAAGAGAATAGATCCAGCAAAACTTGTTTATTTTTAAATTGATTTGCAAGCCTGCTGAATTTTCTGATATAAGGATTGCAAATCATTATGTTTTTCAATTTTTGTGTTCTTTTAACGTGCTATATTTCGTTGACAGCCAAATATCAGGAATTAGCAAATATTTTTTGACTATTGGTAAATAAAGAGTGCCAATAAAATAAGAAGGATGTATTTTCACGGAGGGAAAAAATGAAAAAATTATTATCAATTATCGTTGCGTTAACGCCAGTTTCTGTTGCTAATCAATTACCTGCACAGTTAATAGTCAGCGCTGATGATTTAAGTCAGAATCCTTATGCCAAATCACAGCCGCCTAGACCTATAACTCCATTTCCAGCTTTGGCCCACGAACCAGTGTGGTATGCTTACGCATCACCTGACCAATCACTTTATGAATATTTCAAAAGCTATAATGAAATAATAACAGGAATGCTTCTAACGACATCTAGAGATGGAAAACGAATGCTGAATGAATTCCATATACTTACTATTGTTATTAATAACAAAAAATACACATCTCTGAATTATCAGGAGTTTAAAGAATTGAAAAAATGGGGCCGTGATAATAAAAAGCTAAAAAAGATGATTGTTAGTGCAGCCAACATTAAACTTTTACAATTTATCAATAGAATCGAATTTTTAAAAAATAACGAAGGAAAAACAATAGAGGACTATAATAGAATTTACAAAACGGACCCTAATCAAAATTCATTTCAATTCGATAATGAACAAGTTAAACAAAAGCCTATATATGGGCTGTATGAATATTTCGAAAATTATAATCAAACAATATTTAACATGATTTTAAACAGCGCTCCAAGTGTAAGGCCAAAATTAAATAAACACTGCAAAATTAACTTCAATGTTAACATAGAAGGTGAAAATACAGAGTTGTCATCTCTCGATTTAAATAAAATGAAAAATCTGGAAGAAGGAAAAAATTACGATTCTTCTATTTTCGATATTGCGATAGCAAACATTCTTGCGCTTACAAATAAGTACCAATTTTTCAAAGATCATCCTGAGGCATCGGAAGAGGAGTATGAGAAAATGATTGCTCAATACCAATTCGAGTAGAGCCTCACAACATTAGGATGTGTAGTCTTTCCACTTCTTGAACATCCTGTTTATATCTGGATTATCAATTGGAGGCATTGAAAACCAGCGTAAATCGTCAGACTCAGAAGAGATTTGGATTCTCTCTGTTTCGTCTGATGCGCGCATCAGGAACCTGAAGTCAAAGTGAAGATGCTCAAGGACAGAATCATATGACGGCATTATGTGCACGCCAAGATCAAAAATTTCATATGAAATGAGCTCTATGTTTTGCAATCCTGATTCCTCTCTTGCTTCTCTTATAGCGGTTCTTTTGATATCATTGTCTCCATCTGCATGCCCACCGAGCTGCAACCACATCTTCATTTTCTTGTGTTTTGTCAACAAAAACTGACTCATATCGAAATTCGCCAACCAGCAAGAACCTGTCAAATGCCCAAACACCAAAGATCTCTCAAAACAATCTGGATGAGCTTCAATAAATTTCGTCACTTTCTTCTTATTTTCTATTTCTACTTCATCAGATGGATTATATCTTTTCAGTAAATCCAAAACATTGTTTCTATGCACGTTCAATTAGCTCAACTCCAACTCGCAAATAAATTTTACACATTTTCCATACAACTCGCTAGATTTCTTTTGTCTATTTCCCAAAGCAAGTTTTATAAGCGATGGTCACCGATATAAGCAGAACAAACACTAGTGACCGCGTGAAAAATTCATCGACACATGAACCGACATTGATATAAAAAGAGCAAACAAAAAGCAGCAACGTAACTATAATTTCCAATGCAATTGACATAATGATCAGCGGGAATTTATCGCAGGCGCAAACTAACACGCGCGAAAGCTCAGATTCGCCAGCGAATCCACATTCATATGGAGCGTCCTTTTTATTAGAGTTCTGTGA
>BNWD01000065.1 GCA_025998575.1 Alphaproteobacteria bacterium
GCAGAATATGCTTGAACCTTGGTTGCTAATAGAATATGGTGACAAAGCATGGAACTCATTGCTGCAAAATCATATAGCAACATATGACGAGCTGTTCAAATATGACTTTTTGTTGCCTGAAGTCGTTTCTCACTTGCGCGACGCTAAGTTTATTAATGTTTTGACTGACGCTATTTTTCGTGATTTCCGATTCTGCACTTCGGCATTATCTTTTGATTTGCCATCATTGATTGCGGCTGCCAAAAACGATCTTTCTGATTTTTGCTTTAATTATTTTCGGCTGCAATCAATTGATGCTTTGAAGCCTGATATATTTTGCAGTGAGTTTGCCAGGATTAAACCCGCTCTTAGAGCCGGGTATTTGAAGCATTTGTGTGAGGTCCTACGAAATAACAGCCTATGTTTTTATGTTCCTAATGCGCTTTTTGAGCAGGGAAACTTTAATTTCATTGAATATATATTTCACGATTTCGTAGATGCTGATATGCAGAGCATTCTTACAGCTTCTAGTGAACAAATTATTGAGTCGCTTATAACGCACATAATAAATTTGAATGGTGAAGTGAATAGGAGAATGGGTAATAATAAAGAATATATGAGAATTTTAACTGTCGCTCTGCCCCGTATTCTGAAAATGAAATACGATGGGAAAGGTGACGCCGCTTTTGCTTTTATACAAACTAGTAGTCGCTGGAACCAATCAAAATACCTCTCTTCTAATGGTCAAGTTCAGGATTTTAATGATTATCGATGTGCTTTGTTCGATATTTCGCAAGTTTTAGTTAATAAATTAAAAAATCATGACTTCATACTCGGAACTGATTTATCACAAATATTATTGCCTAAAATTGAAGAAACGAGTGGATATTTTTATGAGCGTTGTGATTATATTAAGAGAATTGCTGAATTAAAGTTACTTGCTTGTACTCTGCGCAATTCTGATGAGGCGCAGAATTTAAGAAGCAAAATTGCTGTATTGCAAGAAAAATTAAAAGAGTATGATGATTTGTTTGTGGCGTTCGACACCCTTCTTCGAGACGATAATATTGATGATATGAACGTTATATTGCTGTGTAACAAAATTAACCATTGCCACTCAGTATTTGATTTTGAATACAAAAAATTGCTGGCTGATAATAATCTTGCTAGCTCACTGAAAGATTTTACAAGATTGGTTGACACATATTATGACTGTAGTAATTACTTGATTTATTTCAAGAAAATGTGTTTCTTGTTGAACTATATAGGCGACTGGTATTATGTAGTCGACACTCGGGAAATAAAAGAAAGTTTTCAAAGTTGGACTGATTTATTTAATAATTTTTACAGTGTTATGTATAACGCTATATTTGATAACACTCAGTCTGTTATCGATCTTAGCTCATTAAATGATATTTTTAATCGCATCATGACGTTAGAAGACAAATTGGCAACATTGCTGGCTGATACTGAATTTTGTAATATCGTAGATGTATTTAAATCCTTATTTGCTGAAAATCAATTTTTCGAAAACACAAAGAGATATATTGAATTTATTGAAAAAACAAAGTTAAAGAACCTGCTTGTTGATGATCAGTCGAAGATCCATGAAATTTATCGTCCACTTTATGATTTTAGTCCGATGCATGAATGCATATGCAAACATGATTACAGCGATGATTCATTTTTAGTGAGATTGGCCTCCGATCTCGATGAGGCGATTAAAGCGTCGAACGATCTTGATGACAAGCTCAAAGCTTTTATTAAAGACTTGCCTTTGTTTTCTAAGAGTTTATTTAATAATATGTTTTGTTTTGGAGCAAAATTTATTGAATATACTGAGAGGTCTCGATGTGCCCCAGTTTTTACGGTTGACTTGAATACGGGTGCTTATTCTTCTCGACAAGTGCCTGCGGAATTGAATGCCGATGATGCCAGCATGTTTCACGGTTATTATTTTCTTGAAAAATATTTGCGTGCTGTTGACTCTGGTTTAAAGACGATACAGAATGAACTTAGTGAGGAACAAATCATGAATGCTAGGAAAGTATTGGAATCTGGACAAAAATTCGTTTCAACAACAATGTATTTGCATGAACTTTTGCTAGCTCCGGAATTTAATGCTAATGACTTTTTGATGGCATTGATCAAGGCGAGAGCATATTATAACGAAACTATTAACGATTGGGAAATTGCGTTTGTTGATAATGATACGTTGCACGGCGCTGAATTGATTGAATTCCTTACTCACGGTCGAATTGGAATAAATAAGACCCTTTTTCACTTGTTTAAACTTGGTGACGTAAATAAGGATATATGTAATCCCTCTTTAAGTGCTGAAACCTATCAACGTAATATTGCCGGCATCCATAAGTGTTTCAAGTTTATGAAGTGGTGGAATACAGCTGATAAGTCGGGTATTGATGTTTCTAAAATTGACGCTAATAAAATGGGTATGTCCTATAGGTGGTTTTCGCAAGAGACTGCTAATAAGGATGACTTACATTCCAGCTTAAGCGCCTTTTCTAAAATGAACTTTCCGGCAGATGAAACAGCTCTGGCTCTGGCTGTTTGTGAGGAATATAATAAGCTGGAATTCATTATGAAAAGTTTAAACACTGCTCTAGACTCGAATGGAAATGTGCAATTGGTTTTGAATTATATTGAGCAGGCACACAACATTCACGACAGTATAAACAGTGCGTACAGCGCATTGCATCACAACTCTCCCGGCTGGATGATGTGGCACGCTCTGAGTGCTTTTGAAGAAGTTCGACAAGCATCCGACTTTTCAAACGATTGCTATGCTCAACAACCAGTTAACGATTCGTCAACTCTACAGACGACTACTCAGTTCGTGCCTGTTGCCAGTTCTGCATATTTGCATGTTCCTACTCTTGATTTTTATCCTCAAAAATGGCTAGAAAGTTGCCCTCAGCTTCTAAACCTATTGCTTGTTATTCAAGATTTTTACAATTCGAACAAAAATGATTTTCCACCTGAAGTTGAAAATAAGTTTCGCGATGTCTTGTCGAACGGGAGAAATTTAGTTTCAAGCATAAAAGACTTATATCGACAATTGCTAAACTCGCGTTTCGATAATGATGAATTCTTTCGTTTAATTGAGCTCTCTAAAAACGCTTTCAACATTGTTTGGGATTCTATTTTATATTTTGAGGAGCAGAATAATGCAACAGGCATGTTTTCTTTTGATCCGTTTATACACATGTATCCTGGTGAATATTTTAGTAAGATATTTGCCTATGATAGAAACCGAAAGAACCTTGCATTTGATGGACTATTTGATAGCACTGATTATACAGACCACTTTTATCGTTGGTATAATGTGATGGATTATCATGCTTCATACACTAATGAACTTATTTTTGATAGGTTTGAGTAGTGATTTGATTTCGTATATATTGTTTTTCCATTTTATATCCGAGAAATTGGTTTGCTGGTTTGAGTATGATCAACTCGAACATATTTCCAAT
>BNWD01000066.1 GCA_025998575.1 Alphaproteobacteria bacterium
GGATCGAAAACCTGCTATTAGCTGTGAGATAAATATGTGATTTGCCTAGATATTAGAGAGCCAAAATAGACAATTCCAAGTCTGCAGAAGGAGTCTTAACCATACAGAATCTGATCAAGCTGAATAGAACCTTTTTAAAGTTGAATGATATCTATCTCGAAATTCCAACAAAAAGAATAGAAAAACGCCTGTAAGGCTTGATCAAACAGTATGCAAATACGGTATTCGAATCGAAAAACTTAAAAAGCAATATTATGTATGTGATATTCGATAAACTCAACATTTTTTCTATGGTACTCTTGCTATTTGTTTGCAAGGATAATACGATTGGCAGACATTTGCAGAGCCAATTGTCAACAGCATATACATTGCTATAAAAGTCAAAATAACATATTTAATAAAATCGAGACTATCTAATTTTAACAAAATTATTACAATAATTCCGTTTTGAAAATAGCTATTTTATGTTTTCAATTTGCTCTAACACATTTACCTTGCCAGCACCATCATACCAATTCGATTTTTAGTAATATACTACTCGACAGTCAAATAAAAAGATAGGTGCTTCACAAACACGCTTGAACTTCTTCAGCAAAATTTGACTCAGCTTTTTCAATGCCTTCGCCTAAGACAAACTTCGAGAAAGCGGAAATTTTTATGTTGCAATTGTGCTCCTTATTGAAATCAGCGATAACATCTTTGATTTTTATTTTGTTGTTCATAACGAAAAATTGTTCAAAAAGAGTTGACTCTTCAAAATACTTTGCAATTTTTCCTTCAGCCATTTTTTCTGCAACGCTCGATGTTTTGCCCATTTCCTGCGCTTGAGCAATTGCGATAACCTTCTCTTTATCTAAAATGTCGATTGGAACACAATCCGGACAAAGATATAATGGATTAGCTGCTGCAATATGCATCGCCAGTTTTTTGCCAATGTCGTCTATTTGTATCGAGGAATCGCCATCCGATTCAAAAGCAACTAAAACGCCGATTTTTCCCATGCAATGATTGACGGCATTATGAACATACCAAGCGACGCAGCCATTTTGCACAGACAGAGTTTTTATGCGACGTAACGAAATATTTTCACCAGACGTAGCAATAAATCGCGTTATTTCGTCTTTTATCAAATTTTCCGAATTAGGGTATTTGAGATTAACTATATCGACAACGGAGTCAGTCTCCAAAGCGGCCTTAGCTATATTAGAGACAAAAGCTTGAAATTTTTCATTCCTAGCAACGAAATCTGTTTCAGAATTAATTTCGATCATAGAGGCTTTTTTTTTGTCAGAAGAAATTGCAATAGCAACAAGACCGTCAGCAGCAACCCGCGACAATTTTTTTGCAGCATCTGTTAACCCTTTCTGCCTCAATAAATCTTCCGCAATCTCAAGATCGCAATTTGCCTCAACAAGCATTCTCTTGCAATCCATCATTCCAGCTCCCGTTTTATCGCGAAGCGTTTTCACTAATTGTGCGCTAACTTTCATTTTTCAACTCCATAATCCAACAATACTTAAGCCTCAGCGAGCTTTTCAGTCAAAAGGTCCCCAACAACAATAGAGTCAGTCAACCCCATATCAACGCCAGACCTCTCAAGGCCTTGTTGCACCCCATCCAAGATTGCAGCAGAAAGCAAATTGCAATATAATCCAATAGCTTTTGTAGCATCATCGTTACCAGGAACAGGATAGTCAATTCCGTCTGGATCTGAGTTAGTATCAATAATAGCTATTAGAGGAATGCCCAACTTTTTTGCCTCGCTGACAGCGATTGCCTCTTTTATAGTGTCCAAAACAATAACTAAATCCGGCAATCCACCCATGTCGCGGATACCGCCCAGTGATTTTTCCAGTTTGGCATAAGCCTTTTCCAATTGCAAAACTTCCTTCTTTGTCAGACCAGCTCGTTTATTTATTTTTTCGTCAAGGTCTTTCATACGTTTTATAGACTGATTGATTGTCTTCCAGTTTGTCAACATTCCGCCTGGCCACTTGTGATTGACAAAATATTGGCCGCATTTTATAGCGGTTTCCTTTGTAATTTCTGTAGCCTGCGGCTTAGTTCCAACAAACAAAATCCTGCCATTCTCGGCGCTAACATCCCTAGCTGCTTGTAGTGCCTTTTCCAACAGTGGAACAGTCTGTTCCAGATCAATTATATGTATGCCATTCCTTTTTCCGAAAATAAACAGTTCCATCTTCGGATTCCACTTCCTCGTGACGTGCCCATAATGCACGCCGGCCTCCATCAATTGTCGTATATTAAAACTACTCATAAACCCATCCTTCCCGATTCAAACCCAGCAGACACATTGAAACTTCAACGAAGCATCGGAAAACCCACTCGCCTACCTTGAACTATATACATATATGATAACACAGAAAAAAATGCTTTTGCAAATTTCGTTATAATGAATAGATAACAGCGAAAAATTGAAAATTTGCAGTTGTAAGCTTAAAACCAATGAGTTTATATTTGCAATAATGTTAATCTTGACCATTTTAAAGACATAATGCGAATACTTTGCTAAAAGTAAACTCAGTTTCTTAATACTCTGATATAATATAAATCTATTTTGATAGTAAATAAAAATATTCTCTAGAGATAATTGAAGTTATATTAAGCGCAGATTGATAGTATTAAAGTAGAATATCACTCTGTTTAACTTAGCGAATATTTTGCAATAATTCCAAAAAGCTCATTATAAAACGAAGTTGCATTGTAAAATGTTTGCAAAAGCTGATTTAGTTATTGTTGCACGCAAAGATTTGTATACCTAAAGATAAGTTTAAATTTTTATGCAAAATTGTGGCTCAACGCAATTTTCAATGTATTTAAGCTTTAACGACTTTGTAATAGCTCGTTTCAAACGTAATCCTATAAATTGTTCAGCATAAACGTGGCGGATGGGGTGGGATTCGAACCCACGAAGGAGTTTCCCCATTGCCGGTTTTCAAGACCGGTGTCTTCAACCGCTCAACCACCAATCCAGTTTAATTTATAGCATGATACACAGAAAAATTCCAGCTAGAGCCGCTATATTTATTCAGGAATTTTTACCTGACGGCGGCAATGAAAATAACTCAGTCTGTTTCTATATGAAAGCACAACTTAGTGTCCGGTAAACAATGTTCAAAAAACAAATATTTCTAAACAACTATTAACAGAAACAGGCTACGATTTTTGTTTCGTATAAAAAAATGCTAAATCTATAAAGCATGCTATTAGCAAATGAAAAGCTTAGTTTGTTGAATTCTATAATTTCATTTCGAGGTATTATTAGTAATAAATTACGGGAATAGTCACCAAGCAATTCAACGTAAAGCTCCAGTATTATTTCGCTAAGGGAATATTTTAGAGTCTACTAAGCATGTTTCTTGTATTGCCTGACCGTATCTAGTTGCCGGTCCAGAATAGAAGTATTGAATTCCACAAACTTCT
>BNWD01000067.1 GCA_025998575.1 Alphaproteobacteria bacterium
AAAACGCGATAGTAAACTGTTACAATGCAGAACAACAAGCTAAATGTCACTATCTATAACTTCCTAAAATAATAAAAACCGTTGGTAACAGAATTATTTAAAGAATATCCTGACATAAAAAAGAAGGCTTTCTTTGCGCTGTTCGAAATGCTAGTGATGCTATATTTAAAACTCTATAGCTTACTGATGAGTGGGACATCAAAACAGTAATTAGTTAATTCAGAAGAAGAATCTATGCTCTAAAATTAATTGTTCTGTTCTTGATGTAGTCATATAAATACTTCTCTATTGGACGTGTAAATATTAGCAGAATATTTTGTGAAAGCTATCGTAACTATTTCGTAAGACTATTGAGTTTACAGATATTATGAGAGAGCTGGAAATTAACATATACTTAAAGCAAATGTGATATGCATAAGCTTATGCTTAAAGCATAAAGGGTAATTAGTTGTGAAGTCCAAGAGGATTGAGTACTTTAACATAAAAATATTAATAAAGTGTTAACAAACCTGTGAATTTCCTATGAAAAAATGAATTCTTAAATGCAGATAGTAATTGTGGAACAAAAGCTATTTTGTGGAAACTACCGAAAATGTTAGCGATAATATAATAAGAAAGTATGTATAAAATCAATCGCAATGCATAGAAACTTCTTCTTGATTTTAAACTCTGTCGTTTGCACATGAGTGGTTTATAAAAAACGAACAGTAGTCACACCTCTCCAACGTAGGTATTAGTCATATTAGCGATTTGTAAGCATAAGTCAGATGGAGGCAGTTTTCTGTTGAAGTTGCAGTTGAGTGATTTAACGTCGATAGTTTTTACAGTATTGTGTTCGAAGCCCAGCATTTTGCCGAATTCGCCTACGTGTATGCAATTAACGGCAGAAATTCCGAATGCCGATGCGATCAATCTGTCGAAAACGGCTGTTCGGCCACCACGCTGAACGTGACCTAAAGTGACCGATCGTGATTCGATTCCGAATTCGTTTAATTTGGCAGAAATGTATTCTCCAATTCCGCAATATTTTGTCGAAGAATATTTGATAACGCCATCGACAAATGCGTCCTTGTGCGAGAAACCGTCCAACGACACAGATTCAGCAACTAAAACAATACAGTGATTCAGTCCCGAGTCGTATACAGATTTGACTTTCTTGCGCAGCCCATCGATGCTGCATTTGAATTCAGGAACGAGAATCGCATCGGCCCCTGTCGCGACGCCCGCATACATAGCGATATAGCCAGCGTCTCGTCCCATGATCTCTATAACCATCGTTCGTTCGTGGCTTTTAGCTGTCGAAATTATGTTTTCCACAGCATCAGCCACAACATTAATCGCCGTGTGAAAGCCGACGGAAAAATCCGTATTAGCTACATCATTATCAATAGTCTTTGGAACTATCACAAAATTTATTTCAGGCTCGTTCACGAGCAATTCGTAGAAAAGCGACAAACTTCCGTCTCCGCCAACGCAAATCAATGCGCCCAGATCAAGTTTTTTATAACCTTCAACAACGTCTTTTCGTATATCGGCTGGCGTCTTACCAGTCGTTTTGAGTTCATTTGAAATCCACTTAGTGTCAGACAATAATACACTGCCTGACGTTGTCAACAATGAGGCATCGCAAATAGACTCGGAAAGAACAACATAATCTTGATTAGACGCAGCAAGTCCGCTCATTCCCCTTCTTATTCCAACAAGTTCGTATCCAAGCGTTTTGGCCCTTATATATGCACTTCGAATAACAGAATTTAATCCTGAACAGTCACCTCCGCTAGTTAAAATCCCAATCCTATTTTTCAACTCTATTGCCATTAACAAAACCACACCGAATACTATAAATCTAACACATAATCAACTACGACTCCAGAACAAGACACTGGACTCCTGCAATAAGATATTACTTTTTGCATAATCTAACAAGATAGTACATCTTTATAGATTTGGAAATTGCTTTTCCATATAAATCAGTGCAAATTTGCCGACCAATTGCATATCAACTTAGTTAGTTAATCTCTTTTACCATTTCCAGCATTTAAATTATTTCTTATAATCACAATTATTTGGCAATGGAGTTGGCATGATCGATCTTTTGTCCAAAGTTTCAATTACGATTGGAAATCCTTGTTTAGCTTTGTTTGTTGCCGCTGTTTTGTTCATTTTTTCCAAGAAACTGGAGCTGCGGAAACGACAAGCGCTCATATATATGCTGCTTTTCACTATGATTTATAACGATTTTCTGAAGCAGATTTTTAGACAGCCACTTCCTGAAACCTGTCCATCAAGCGGATTTGGATTTCCAAGTGGACACATGAGTTTTTTCAGCGTTTTTTTCTTTTGGATATTTCTAGAATATAAAAACAACTTAGTAAAAATTCTATCTATATTATTGTTAGTATTTATCGGATGGGGCATTGTATACAATGGATTTCATTACACGATAGATGTTATTTGCGCTCCTCTTTTCTCTGCTTCAACAATCTATATATACCGAAAATTTGTTGAGCCGCAAAATACGCTTCGAACATTTTGTATTATTAACTCAACGTCCATCATGATAATGTTAGCCATTTATTGTATGATCAACAGTGTTACAAAACATGTCTTGCAAGCATACTTTATCATCACAGCATTCGGAATTTCGAATATAATATTTCAAAAAGATAAGAAAATAAAACATGACCGTTTTTTATTTTAATAACATATTGCAATTAATCATTATATAATAGCGCGCATGAAATGACTGCTTCTGTTTCTGTGAATCGCGCTAACAGCAATGAAGCTTTGCTGAAACTAATAGAGAAATAGGAGATATAGTTGGCAATGATAAATGAAATATTTTATAAATAATCAACAAGCCAAGCGTAAATATTTAAATGAGGAACGAATTTATATATATTGCTATTTGCTTCTTCGAATACGAATATCATGTTGTTTTTTTTGCAAGCAATCCAAAGACAATAGATTAATTACGCAATATTATTTAATTTATTTTTTGTGCAACGCAAGAAACTATCAGCCAAAAGCAAAGCAGCAGACAATTAGTTACGAATAGATATATAACATTAGTAAGATGTTTGGGCATATTAGCAAGATGAGCTTGAATGTGGATTGATACTGGTAAGTATTGTAATAGCAGCAGTTTAGTAAAGGATGGAGTAAGGAACGGTATACAAAAATGGAAGTGGAAGGATTGCAATTGTTCTCAGAGTTTGGTAGTTAATCGTGTAAAATGAAGTATTGCCTTGACGCTGTACCTCGAAAAAAACGTATTTCGAAGAATAGCTAGGTTCTAAATGTCATTGAACTGATGCTTAAACAAGAAAAGAAAAAGTTGAAAAATGTTGAAATCTTAGAGATGAATGAGCTTTATACTTATGTTCAAAAGAGAATAGTGTTTAGAATATGGACTGCTGGTGGCCGGAACCT
>BNWD01000068.1 GCA_025998575.1 Alphaproteobacteria bacterium
CTTTATCAAAGCCGTAACTAGTTGGCTATTCCAAATCCAAGCCTGATGTGTTTTCTCGCGACTTATCTCATTCTTTTATAGGTTTGCTAAAAAATGCATAGTTGAGTATTATCTCCTCGCACTTCTAGAGTCAGGCGTTCGTTATGTGTTTAAACAACAACTCCAATTTTATTTATGATCTCTAGAATTTTATAGCTGTACGGTGTTCAGAATCCGTAGCTGAGCACGTTTTAAGAATTAAGAAAGTCTTAGATTGAATATTGTAGATTCATACTTCTCAAACATTGCTTTCGCTATGTTTTTGAACTCATTTGACGAAATCATTTCCTTTATAATCGTATATTTTTTTTGATTTTGAAAATGCCGCTCTATATTAAAATTCATATAGTTCCTTAAAATAACGTCAACGATAGTGATGTTTCTTTGAACGAAATCCTCTGAATCTTCGAAGTTTTCGAATTTATAGCAATTGATGTCGTTCTGAGCCTGGAAAATTATTCCAAAGCAAGCCCCAAAAGTAGCAGCCTTCTTTGCGTTTTCAAAGCCTTGCCCTGACAAATATCTCCCCAAAAAGCAAGCTAATTTGAATAACGAAGCTGTTTTCAAATAAGCAATCCTGATGTATTGCTCTATCATCGTGTCTTCATTCATTCTATGTTCCAGAAGTGCGCCCAAAGCTGTTGCAGAACACGCTTTGAATATCTGAATTTTCGTGAAGTTGTCATAATTATCCTTGCTTAATTCAAAATATATTTTCGAGAGAATATAGTCGCCAGTTAATATACTCAGTTTTATTCCGTGTTTATTCATGAATGACGGCGCACTCCTCCTCCTGCTATTATTGTCTATTACATCATCATGAACAATCGAAGCAAAATGTATAGCCTCAATGATGGCTATCGTCTTGTGTTTTAGTTCGCTATCGTTTGAGTTTGCGCCGAAAAAATAATAATATAAAATTGACCTTGTCCTTTTGCCATTCTTTCCAAACTCTAAGGAAATGTTTGAAATAGGAATCTTTTGCAATATATTTTCGAAATAGCCTTCTGATTTATTCAAATCTTTTTCAAAAATCTGCCTTAATTCTAAAAATTTATTTATAACACCAGAAAACATCATCTTCCAATAATAACAAATTATGACAATGATAACAACTGATACAACGAAAATGCACTATCGCTACCTTTGTCATAAATATTAAATTGACTTGATTCCTATATAATATAAATGCATTGAACACTAGCATAATATTATTTTGTAACAATGCGTTTCTGATATTTAGACTTTACAAATGCAACATTCTCACGCATCTTATATTGTCAATAAATTATTCTCTAAATAATTGATCAAAATAAATATTTTTGTGAAGGGATTGAAAATTAACGTTAGTATAATTTATTCAGACTTAATTTTGGCCCTCTCGAAATTTGCAATTTCAATGAATATTGATAAAAAGATCGCTTGCATTTTTTAAAAATGTTTGGTACTCTTAATACGTAAGTGCAGTATGCTCTGATAGAAATCTGTAAATTTGTGCGGTTAACGCCGAAGTAAACTAAGATAGTTTAACAAAAAATTTGATAAATTTTTAAGAGAGGAGAATTAAGATGAAGAAGAATAATGTGCCGAAGGCGAGGTTTTTTAGTGAGCCGTTTATTGATGGTTACACCGATATAGAAAAGACGAATTTTAATATGACGATTGGGGATAGCAATATGCGCGACGATATATTTGCCAACGCTTGTTGGCCGGAATATATCTCGTGTATATGCGAGCTAGAGCCGATTTCAGAGTTCGAAAATATCGAAATTTTATCGAAAATTTTAGCGGAATATTGCGACGAATCTTCGATAAATTTTAAATTATACTCTGGAGAAAACATCAAGATGAAGGGGTTTATTTCACAGCTCAATATCAATTGCCGAGATATATTTTCTCTCGAGCCGGAGCAAGATATACCGCCAGATTGGAGAAATTTTATGAAAGAAAATCCGAAAATTTATGAAAAATGCTTTCAAATTCAGAGTGCGCGAAAGGAGATTGAGGTTTTCGTTGACGAGAATCTTGAAACAAGCGATATGCCTCATTTTAAATCTAATGCTCACTTTTTTGCTGGAAGTTATTATAGTGGAATCGAGCCGTCAAATGTCCAACAATATTTGTTTTTTATAGGAACAGACGTTTATTCTGAAAAATATATAAGTGTCATATCGGCTCAGGACTTATTGAGATCAAACGCAGCCGCGCCAACGCCTGATGTAAAATTAAATGACCTTTCGACATTACAAGATGAGGCGTGCTCGGGAAATATTCGCATTATATTTCCTGATGATATATGTTATAATTCAATTGATATCATGAAGAACACTTTAGTCAGCAATTATTGCAAAATAATTTTTAAATTGGCTGAAAGCTAAGTTCTGATGTTATTTCTGTGGCTTTTGTGTTACAATTTAAAATGAGTGATAGAAAGGAAGATAAAAATGCCTAGACTTTACAAAAATCATTTCAGGGAAGGAGTTGGGATGGTTTTGGTTAACAATGACAGAAAAGTGTTCGCTGGCAAGAGAACTACCGTGAATGCCAGGATGGTTTCTTGGTTTTTGAAGAAGCCGTGGCAGATGCCTCAGGGTGGAATCGAAGATGGCGAAACCGCTTTAGATGCGGCAATCCGAGAGCTAGACGAGGAAGTCGGGACGAAAAATATTGAAATGTTGGCAGAAACGGAGGAATGGCTGCAATATACCATTCCTCCAAATTTGCGCCATCGTGGCAATGCTTTTGTCGGGCAACGCCAAAAATGGTTTCTGTTGAAATATTTGGGAGATGATGATGACATTAATCTGCACGCAACGGCCCATAACGAATTCGACGTTTGGCGTTGGATGACTCCCGGCAATATCATTCGCCTCGCGGTCCATTTCAAGCGCACACTATATGTCGACGTGTTCAAGAATTTCAAGTGGTATTTCGACAATGAAGCATAAGAAGGCCTTTCCCGCAAATTACGGTTTTGATAAGCAGCTTATGCGGAATAGATAGGGTTTTAGATCAGAAAAGTTTCTATTTCGACAGAAAATCTTCTTTAGGAATTTCTAGTTCTACAATTCCTATATAGTAAAAATATTCTATAAAATTATTAACAACTCTCTATAATGTTTTTATGGTAAAAAACTCCATCCATCTAGCTGGCCACTTTACTCCTGCTCTTTATTCATATCACATTTGCATTAATATTCCGTTAATTTCCAACACTTTCATAAAAATATTTATTTGTCAATACAACCTCTGAACTCAATAGATTTACGAAATGGTTATGATAGTTTTCACAAAAT
>BNWD01000069.1 GCA_025998575.1 Alphaproteobacteria bacterium
TGCTGTGAAATCTGAGTTGTGCGCGCCTATGCAAGGAGCTCGGATATGAAATAACCAACGATTCTTGTTACTGAACTCAATTTTAATGCTAACGTCAAGGCTGCTATGAAGGGATTGATTTCAGACGGTAGTTGATTTTATCAAAACCGTAATCGGTTGTCAACCAACAATCTACAGAGATTTATATAAAAATATACTAGAAAAACTTGATACGCTTAACGAATTTCGTTATGAATATGAGTCGCATTGGGCTATTACACAAAATAGACCGTATAAAATTCTAAAAGCTAGCAACAGGAATTATTTACAAGCATTTGAAAAGCAGAGTTTCAATGAATTATTAACAATTTTTTACAATTTCACAAGAATTTAGTGTTTATTGATGTAAATCGCGCGTAATAATATGCTGATTTTCTAAAATTACTTGCATGATTAAGTGTCCACAGGAAAACATTCAGTTCTAAATGGACGTTGAAAAGAACAACGTAGTTCACAAAAATTGACATGAAAACAGTCATAAAAGTATGCCGCTATGAACGGAAGGTCATTATAGAATTTAGAAAAATCACTTAAAGAATTTATCGTTTACGGAAAACACATTATTGAAACGCTTATAAATTACGGCAAATAACGCAAAAGCATGCCGTGTGGAGCGGCATGTCTAATTAAAATTAGAAGCTTACTTTTGCACCGATTGCGATGAGTATTGTTTTTTGCTTCATAATTGCATTTTTTTCTGCTCTGGATAGGTTATAGAGAGAGCAAGCGCGGTCGCAAGATTTTGCGTTTACGCCGTCGATTTCGAGGAACATTTTGAAGCCTGGGCAGACGACGCGATCGACATAAAACGAAACGATGTCGGAGCGCGTTTTCTGTTTCTTCGTTATCTTCCTGTTCGTGTTGTGATAGACAGTGGCGAAAGTCCAATCGTTCAATATATATTGTAAGCCAAAGTTATAGCAACGGCCTGCATTGCTATGTTTAGATGCAATAAATCCACCAGGCAAAATGTGAGTTTGATTATCTTTATAAGCCGATGCTTTTGGCAATCTCGATTTGCCATTAAACAGTGCGCCAAATGCTATTTTGAAATCGCCAAAAGATAACGTAGACGTCGCAAACCATGATCTTGCGTTGCGTAATGGAATGCTCCTATTTGCGAACTCAGCCTTTGCCCCATCATTGACATAGCAATTTGTGTTCACGGCCTTCGTGTCTTCCATCAAGTATGCGACAGAGAATTTTGTGCCGAAGCCGTTAGCAAACGCATGTGTGTGGGAAAGAGCCACGACAATATTATTGCGGCCGGATGGGCTCTGTTTATCGTTATCTCCTTTGCAGAACAAGCCACAGTCATTGCCAAAGCTGCAGTCCCCGACTCTGCGATCTTTAGGAGAAGGACCGACAAGTTTAGTGTCCGGAGTTATAGCAAGTCCAGCCTGAAATCCTCCGATAACAGGCGAATAATATGATATTTTAGTCGCTTTGTTCGAATATCCAACGACGTATATTGGGGAAATAACTCCAACAGGCATTGCGATATCACAGCCCATAGTCCCATCCGGGCCACATGTTCCGCCAGCTAATTGCTGTCCACCGCATAACATTTTCGCCTCAGGGCCCTTGACGTTTCCAACTTCAATTGAGCCAAAATTATTTTGATCAAAAGTGAGATACATTTTATCAACGCCTGTGGCTCCCTTCATAGCGTCAATTTCAAATGTAACTCCATATATCCAGTCGTTTTTTGTGCGCCCATTTGCAACTAAATTAATTCCTGCAAGACCAGCATTCATTCTCGGCATTGAGGTGTCTTTTGAATCCTTTGCAGTTGATTTTTGCGAATCTTTGATCCATTTTGATTGATTTTCTCCATTATAATACGTTATGTTCGGACTCGAAAAACCCGAGTGAAAAGTGCCGTATCCAGAAACAGACAATGTAGGAGCTTGCTCCTTTCCCTGTTGCTCATTATCCTTTTCCTCAGCTTCTTGCGCAACTTGTTCTTTGCCAGCATGCCAACGCGTACTCTCACTAGCTCCATAAACAGAGCAAGCAACGCCAAGCAAACAGGCTAAGAGTAACAATTGGGTTTTCATAATTTAGCTCACAAAAATACTTCATCCAGATATCAGTCTACAAAAATTTATATAAATCGCAAAGAAAAAGTTACGCTGAGACAATTCTCCACATCTATGAGAGATTTTTAAAATACTCCTCAAATAATTTTCTTTATGTCGTCAACTATCATTTCTTTTGTGCTATATTTTCTCTACTATCTAACAAACGTTAGCAACTATTATGTATGCCAATTTTTACACGCTGCTCATTCCACGCTTCACTAAATTTACTATTTCCTCATGAAATTTTTATTGTACAGTTATAACTTATTTCTTTATTAAACATACGAAATGTGCTGTATTACAGAGCGATGAAATATTGTAGCAGTTTGTTAAACACAGCTATATGAGATTGACAATATAATCGGTTATAGAAAATGTTTGTCTATGAATAATAGCTTAGAGAAAGTTCAAGCCTGTGTTTAAATTTAAGCGTGAAAGAGAGTTAAGCAATTCAATTAAACAAATTTCAATTTGCTAATAATTTGTTTTATAGAGCCAGGTATCGTTTTTTTATATGAAAATCACAGTTATTCTCACTACTTTATTATCTACAATCTGAAAAGTTTTCAAAATACCTCTCTAAATGTAAAGTCAGCACGATTCCTTTCTTTGGAGTTACATTTTATCTAGTTATTGCTGCATTTCGTATATAAAAACAAATTTTTATTTGCTGTAAAATATTAAAATTCTTCTGGACAGAAATTTCAGAGCTAATATTAGGTAGCTGAAATGTTTCAAAAAAGTTTGCATTATAGAAGAAATTGAGGTTTTGTTCATCAAAAACATCAAAAAAAATCCAAACATAGATTAACATTTTGCTTTTGAATGCAATTTAACGAAATAATTGCGCATTACTTTGATGCGTTATAACTTCTGAAAGTATTTTTTGTATAAAAAACTACAATTATAAAAATATATTATATCTGAAAATTGCTCTTCAACTATAACGACTGTGTGAATTTATTAGATAATCATGGTGGGCGAGAAAAGATTATTTGCCTCAATATATGTATATTTACTGATAACTATCATTCAAGTTCGTTAATTTGTTAAACTAATTTTTGTTGTTATATTTTGTTTTATGATTATATATCTTTTTGCAATAT
>BNWD01000070.1 GCA_025998575.1 Alphaproteobacteria bacterium
AATTGGCGTGTTCAAATGTGTAAATATTGTCGACCTTCGTTCCGAAACTGGCCTTTATTCTCGAATTGTCGTTCAAAACCACTTTCAACGCTTTTATTATCGCGTTCTTCAATTTCAGATCTATTTTTGCATCTTTTGCATTGATAACCTCCCCTGTTGGCTCCTTCAACAAAATCGCTCCAAACAGTTTCAATTCATGCGTTTCCCTATTATATTCTATCTTCTCGCAATGCAACTCTCTTGTTTTTTCTCCAACCTCCTGAGAAACAATAACTCCACCGTACGCTGAAATAACATTCGAAATTCTGTCAAATGAGATCTCTTTTGATGAAAGCAAAATTTCAGGATTAGCATCTAATTCTGACTTAACATCTTCGGACTTGGCATCAAAAACCAAAAAAATAAAAACTAATAGGCATTTTATAAAAAAACAGTTCAATCAATTTAAGCAGCTTGTAAAAGTAAATCCAGTTTTTTGACCGCATCCTCCTCAGGCAAATCTTCAATAATCGAAAGCTCCCTAGCTAATCTATCAACAGCCACTTGGAAAATCTGCCGTTCACTAAAAGAAAGTGAGGCATCCCCGCCAACCTTGTATAAATCTCGAATGACTTCAGCAATAGCAAATGGCTTTCCCGAGTTAATTTTTGATTCGTATTCCTGAGCTCGCTTGCTCCACATTTGCTTTTTCTTCTTGATCTTCTGGCACAAAATAGCTAACGCCTCTTGCATCTCACCCTTAGAAATGACATTTCTCAATCCAGCTTCAAGTGCTTTTTGTTTAGGAATTTTCAAAGTCAATTTATTTTTCGGAAATGAGATAGCAAAAAAATCGACATTTTGCCCATCGATATCAAACGATTCGATGCTTTCAAGTTTGCCGACTCCATGCGATGGATAAACCACCCAAGAATCAATTTCAAAGGGTTCTTTTTGTGCAACTTTCATAAAAACACCAAATTAAAATAACATTACTTCAGAATACTAACATAAGCTAAATAAAAAATCAAGCTTAAAATTGACACATAATATAAGAAACTATTAAACTAATAGGCAAAATTATAAGACAAGACCATCCCATGTATCCAATAAAAGATGGCATTTTTATGTTATTCTTCTCGACAATAGAGCGCACCATCATATTCGGAGCATTCCCTATATAAGTCATCGCGCCCATGACGACAGAGCTAACAGATATAGCCTTTAAAATCTGCGCATTGGTTGTCATGAGCTCAGTTGCATTTCCACCAGCCATATTAAAAAACAAAAGGTAAGACGGAGCATTGTCCAAAAAAGATGATGCAAAAGCCGCCATCCAAAAATATATTGTGGATTCATTAAAGCTATAATTTGATATAAATTTATGGATGGTTTGAACATTTTCTTCCAAGATAAATAGAGCTGGAGCTATAACAATGAATATGACTAAAAAAGTTCTTGCCACCTCTGCAAAAGGAGCAAAATCAATACTTTTGTGATTTTTCATTTTCGAATAAAGAAAAGAAACGGAGCAAAATATTAGTAATATACTGTTTTTCAAATATATGTTTAAAAAATCAACAAACAAAATGACAACTGTCAGAATAATTAAAAATATATTCAATATTCCTTCAATTTTTATGGAAAATTTTTCATTCTTATCAGGCGCCCCACTTTCTTTTTGCAAGAATTTCATATCGATAAACGCAAGAATCGATAGACACGCGAAGATATATAAAAGCCAGTATTGCAATAGATTCTGAGCAGTCCAAGAAAAATTAACCCCACGCAAATATCCAAGAAGCAACGGCGGATCTCCGAGTGGAGATAATAATCCGCCTATGTTAGAGACCAAAAATATGAAAAAAATTATCAAATGCGTTTTCCTTTTCCTGCCTTTATTTAGCTCCAGAAACGGCCTTAACAATAGCATAGACGCACCAGTTGTTCCTATGATTGATGAAAAAATGCTGGCAAAACCAAGAAACATAACATTTTGGATAGTTCCAGCGCAAGATTTTAAATTGATTTTGATTCCATTGCTCAAAACATAAAGCGTAAACAACATGATGATAAAAGGCAAATAATCGTCTATCAAAGCATGCTTCAGCAAATCAACAGCATGCTTAAACAAAATAGATAATGACAAAACTGCTGAAATAAATCCAAGCGAAAAAAGCAGCCTTCCTTCGTTTTTGCGCCAGAAATTCCCGGCAAGCAATGGCATAAATGCCAACGCCAACAAAACAAAAACCAAAGGACAACATAATATTGCTATTTCAAATTCGCTCATTCCCACGTTTAAAAACACTTCCTCCGCATATTCACTAATCCTATATTTAGAATAACACAACTTTACTGAATTTAAACACAGATATCTGTTAAAATAAAGACACAAAATAACTCTTTATAAAGTATAATCATGCACTAAAATATATTAAAAAAATAGGATGAAATTAGAGGCGCCTACCATTTCAATAAAGCTATTACAAGAGACTAGCATACCATATAATTCTGCATTACCTTAGATGTTACTTGTTAGATTTCCAAGATTAACAATCTTCTCTATTTTTTCATTAATTTTTATATATTTTGTTTTTAATGTATTTTTATTGTGCGCTCTATAACGAAAATAATTTGTATTTACAGATTCATTTCTGCGCACAGTTTTATCAAAGACACATTGTTTTAATGCATTTTGCAGTATACTTTTGTTAAAACATAGCTTATCTATTGCGACTCTATTACTTTGCAAAAATTCTATTTATGTCAACATATAAATGTTTGCAATAAATTTTTCTTTAAATTTTAATTAAATACTAAAAAACTATATAGAATTGAGCTAACTTCTAATTTTGTTATCTCGAAAAAAATTCTAAATTGCAAGGTTATTGCATAGTGATGGAATTTTTTGCATATGCGCTAAACTCCAAAATTAGTTGAATACCTAATACACTCTGAATTAGCGCAGGTTATACAATTCATTACTTTCCTACACTTTTATTTCGCACTTCTAATAAATTTATCATATAATATATAGTAAATAACTTTTAATTTATGTGCCTGTATTAGGAATCCCCCCTTGCGAAGCTCTTAAATCTTGTGTTATAATGTTGTTCATAAAGGAGGTTATTGCCTAGATGAGAGATAATATGAATAGAGTGAAGGGATGCTCCCTGCGGGGGGGGGGGTAAGCATGAAAATGCCA
>BNWD01000071.1 GCA_025998575.1 Alphaproteobacteria bacterium
GTCTATAACTAAATATAGTTAATCTCGTATTCTAAATACTATCTGTTCCTAACACAGAACTTTTAACGATCGCTAACTCCTGGAGTGCACTTTTTATTTTATATTCCCTACAAAATTCATAAGCGCAAAGATATTTTCTCTTTGTTTCACCTGCACTAGCACAATGACTAGTTTTGCTATAAACTTTATATTATGTAGAGTGCGCAAGGTTGTTGATGTCTTTTTTCAAGAAGTTTAGTACTGCGATATCTAAAATACGCGGGAAAGCTGCGTTCGACGTGGCATACATAGAGGATATTCTTATAGAGGCCGATTTTGGCATAGGATTAGCAGCCAGGTTAGCTTCCGCGATTGGTTCGGAAGCGGAAATCTTGGAAAAATTGAAGGCCAACATTGAGGCGATAGTCGCGTCTTTGATCTCCGATTTGAAAATTGACAACTCCAAAAAACCCTTCGTCATAGTCCTTTGCGGTGTAAATGGCTCTGGAAAAACGACAACAGTAGCTAAACTAGCTCATTTGTTGACGCGGCAAGGCAATACAGTCGACATAGTAGCTTGCGATACGTTCAGAATCGCGGCAACCGAGCAGCTAACATTTTGGGCAGAAAAACTGCGTTGCAGGATCTTCAAATCTGACTCCAAAAGAGAGCCTGCAAGCCTTGCTTTCGATGCTATTGAGCGCACGAAAAGCGATGTCTTGATCGTCGATACAGCTGGGCGTCTGCAAAATAATTCGAATCTAATGGACGAATTGGCGAAGCTTTATCGGGTGCTTGGACGCTTTGACGCATCGGCTCCTCATATGAACATTCTTATTATTGATGCAACAAGCGGACAGAATGTTATCGAACAAGTCGAGGAATTTCAAAAGGTTCGCGCAATTTCCGGCATAATCATCGCGAAAATGGACGGAGCTGCAAAAGGCGGAACGATCGTACGCATCGCCGACGAATTCAAACTCCAAATCCTCGGAGTAGGAACTGGAGAAAAGGAATTTGACTTGGAACGATTCTCTATAGACAAATTTTTGAAGGATTTAGCAAAACTCTGATAAAATTAATTATTACTATACATATACTGTATATTGGCGCTGCTTCAGATGTAAAAAATGTAACAAATCACTATAATCGTTGCAAAACACTTGAAGCCTAATATATTGAATTTCGAAAACAATAAATTGATGTATAATTTTTTGAAATAGCTTTTGTGAAAATTAGCGGAATATTAATGCAAATGTGATATGTATAAGCTTGTGTTTAAATCATAAAGGGAAGGAGCAAGGCCTCCACAAAGCGGCCAGCTTTTTAAAGGCCATAACAAGGCTGCCGCCTGTCATTCTAAAGTTTCACTCCAAATATCATCATGAACTGATTACATCATAACTCATCTCATTCTTTATAGAATTTTGTTAAAAACGCCTAGAAGTGCGTGTTCATTTAAGCAATCTCTTAGCTATTTGTATAGCGTTCAGAGCTGCGCCTTTGCGAATGTTATCCGAGACACACCAGAAGCTTAACGAGTTTTCCAGCGTCGTATGCTTTCGTAGTCTACTCACAAAAACATCGTTGCTCCCGGCACAATCGATGGGAGTTGCATAGTCATTTTTGTTTAATCTTTCCGTGATTTTTATTCCGCTAAATTTTTCCAAAACGTCGTGTGCGTGTTCAATATCCACAGACTTCTCGAATTTAGCCAAGACCGAAACGGCATGTCCAATCATAACTGGAACTCGTACGCAAGTCGCAGTTATGTCTATGTCAATTCCAAGGATCTTCTTCGTTTCGTTGATCATCTTAAGTTCTTCCTTTGTATAACCCGAATTAGAAAAGTCATCGATTTGAGGAATAACATTGAACGCAATCTGCTTTTTGAAATGAGCAGGCGCAATAGGTTGCTCATTGAAATGCGCATCAATTTGAGCATACAATTCGTTAACTCCATTTTGGCCTGCGCCAGAAACAGATTGATAAGTCGAACAAACAACTTCCGTCACACCAAACGCATCATGCAAAGGCTTCAAAGTCATGACCAGTTGAATCGTCGAGCAGTTTGGATTGGCAATTAATTTTTTGTTGGAATATTTCTCAATGTCTGCAAAATTAACTTCCGGAATTATCAATGGGACACAGTTTTCCATTCGAAAATAAGACGTATTGTCTATGACAACGCAACCAGATGCAACTACCTTTGGAGCTAACTCCTTCGAGATACCACTGCCAGCACTGAATAACGCAACATCATACTTCGAAAAATCAACACATTCCAAAGCCTGCACTCGCATATCGCGATATCTACCAGCAGATAGCAACATCCCTTCCGATTTACTCGAAGCAGCGACTGAAACATTCTCCTGCGGAACACACTCATTGCTCAAAATAGACAACATCTCTCGCCCAACAAGCCCTGTCGCACCAACTACTATCATCCTCTTGCTCTTCATACTGAACGTACATCTACTATAAATTGGAATATATACCAAATATACATTATTTCACTTTCAGATTCAACGCATTATAACCAAAAACAAAATCAGTTATAATGCAGAGAATAGAGTGTTTTTATCTGTGAGATATTATGCCTTGTAAACAACTCTCTAATATTGTTGATAACAAGAGCGAGGAATGGCATAAAAGTAACGTTGAGTTGTAATTTGTATTCTTTTTTTAACCTTAAAAACTTTCTAATTTTGTTAAAATCGCACGACTTATCGGCAACAAACCTTTTTATTTCATTAATATTCAATAGACTTAGTTGTGAATTTTGTCTAATGTAACGTCTATGCAAATCACATCTTTATATGCAATAAATAGTGCATGAATTAATGGAAAAAATACAACAAGAATACAGTATATAAATAACACTTCATGATTTTTGCAGTATTAATTTAATGTAATTCAGCAGATCTATAGTAAACAAAACGCTTTCTGATAAATTTAAGCCCCTATAAGCAAAGCTCAAATTTAATGAGTCGTTAAAAGCGACGAAAGCCATAAAAGTAGCTTCGAGTTTATCGAATAGCATGCATAATCTTCTGTTTTATCGAAACTTAACAGAGGGTTTTCTG
>BNWD01000072.1 GCA_025998575.1 Alphaproteobacteria bacterium
TGGTGGCCCGACATCTTGATATGTAGATGGCATGGTTGTTGCTGCACCAATTTGTGCGTTTATTGCTAAAAAAACAGCATCTTCGTTATTGGCATTCATGAGTTGTTATATAATAGTTCACGTTTTCGGATGCGTTTGGTTGGCTAATTTTGTTGGTTGGAAGTCTGTTTTCGTGCTAGGCGTTGTTCCTTTTGTCATATCTGAGATTTTGAAAATTTCACTAGTTTGTGCAATGAAACCTGGAATTAGCAGACTGTTGAAGAAGATTTAGAAAGTTTTGGCGGAGTAGCTCAGTTGGTTAGAGCAGCGGAATCATAATCCGCGTGTCGGGGGTTCAAATCCCTCCTCCGCTACCATTTTTTTGGAGAGTTATGAAGATCGGCGGAAATGATATAAAAGTTGGAAACGTTCTGGAACATATGTCGAAGCTGTGGGTCGTGCTTAAAACGCAGCATGTTCAGCCTGGCAAGGGTGGGGCTTTTATGCAAGTTGAAATGAAAGGACTTAAAGATGGATCTAAGTTGAATGAACGTTTTCGATCCGCTGACACTGTTGAGAAAGTTTCTTTGGAAGAAATTCCATATCAGTTTTTGTATCAGGAGGATAATCAGTTTCATTTCATGAATCAACGCACATTTGAGCAGATTCAGTTGACTGCTGATTTGATAGGTGAAAATAGTCGCTTTTTGTCTGATGGAATGATCGTCAATGTTTGTATGTATGAGAATTCGCCGATAAGTGTTTCGCTGCCTAGCACTGTTATTCTTGAAATCGTTGAGGTTGAGCCGTTTATAAAAGGCCAGACTGCAACTTCCTCCTATAAGCCTGCGGTTTTGTCTAATGGCGTCAAGACTACAGTTCCTCAGCATATTGACATTGGCACTAAGATCGTTGTGAACACTGCAGACGCGACATACGTTGAACGGGCGAAATAGGCCATGTCGGATTCCGCTGATCTGCACATCATAAGGAAAGCTGCGGAAAAAGCTTCGTATTCAATCGCGAGAGACTTTGGAGAACTCGAGAGACTTCAATCATCGAAAAAAGGTGTGAATAGTTTCGTTGCCGCGACTATAAAAAGCGCCCGTGAACGCATTACGGAAATGCTCACGCAATTTCGCCCGGATTTTCATTTTTTGGAAAATACTCCAAATCCAAAGATTAAAAACGCATTTATTGTTAATCCGATTTGCGGTTTGCATAATTTTAAACGTGGAATTCCTTATTTCTCAATTAATATCGCGTTGTCGAATGCTGGAGAAATCGTCTCAGGAATCACACTTGAGCCACTAAAAGGAGATTGTTTTTGCGCGCAAGCTGGAGGAGGGACGTTCCTTGGAAACAAAACTCGCCTCAGGGTATCAAGCAGAGATATGTTGGATGGGGCGCTGATTTCTGTTAATGGGTTTAATGACTTGGCGAAATTTAGCAATAATAACTTGGAAATCAGAAAAACGGGGTCTGTTGCATTGGATCTTGTATATTTAGCGGCAGGGAAATACGACGCTGTTATAGCCAAAGACATAGAGTTTTCCGAAATAGCATCTGGTATATTGCAGACGAAAGAATCAGGCGGATTTGTTAATTTCTCGGTTCAGACAAACGGTCAATATTCCATATTCGCCGCTTCCTCCTTGAGGCTGCTAAACACTGTTTCAGCATTATTTTAAGTTTTATTGAGAGCGCAAAGGAGATATCAATAAACATTGTGAACGGTTGGATTTAAGAAAAATGGAAATAGACTCACGTGAATTTATTGATAGAAACATATTCCCTATTTCGTAACTTAGTCATAAACCTCGCAATTGCCATCTGCAGATGCCTACCTCAAACGCACTAAAACAGTGCCGTTTTCTGTCAACAGCAGTACATATTCTGATCAATCTCTAAGATTTCAACATCTTTCTTCTCCTTGCTCAATGTCCAGTTCAAGATCATTTCCAAACTTTTTTATCCAATTAACTATTGTCTGACATTTGGAAAATTTATCGAATATTTCCACTAAAATCCTTGCTATTCTCCGAAGTTTCCTTCATGGGGAAGCGTCATGGAAAGACTCCTCTCTTTCTTTGCCTACGATTACAATCCTTACTCTTCCATTTCTGTTTACACCGTTTTTTATTAAATTGCCAATATTGCTATACTTACACATATACAAACTCCTCTCTCAAGTACCTTTAAACATTTTTCTATATCTATTCGCAACAGGTTATCAAGCGCAATAATTATTTGTTGATTAGCTGTTTGTCTAGCTCGATAAGTCTGTCCACTATAGAGCTCAAGCCTTCGTCATGTGGGAAGCTGAGAATCCGCTCAAACATCCAGACGACTTTTATAGCATGTCCATGAGCAAATAGTCTCAAGGCATCATAAGCATTCAGTTTGAATTGATTGTTAACTGCCAGGCCTTGCTCGATCAGTTTCCTCATAAGGCAGCTGATATAGGCATGCAGCATACGATGCTCCGTTATATAGAACATGCCAGAGATATCATGTTTCGCGCTTTGATTTCCAAAAATCAAAAAAGAAACCGCCTTATTAAAAATCTCCCAAGAGTGATCTATAATGTCTTGTATTTCGAGATTACATCTTTTCATTATGTCCTCAGCTTTCAGAGAACAAGCAAGTGCCAAATCTGCAGAAATCAATTTTTTCTTAAGTTGCTTCGAATCAAATTCCTGTGCATAGAGCAAACGAAATGAAGCAGAATTTTCAATAACACAGTCCAGATCATTCCAAAAATAATAATGCATGGGAAAAATTTTTTGAAAACTAGATTCTAAATGAAGCGGCTCACCATTTGCCTCCATAAACGTCCACTCATTTTTTTCAAAACTCTGTTGCTGCGATAAAGCAGTTTCTATAAAGCAAGTCACCATCGCAAAAATAATTAATAATACTTTCATATAAGACCTCCAAAACGAAATAATTAATTCAACTCATTGTTGCCGGAATGAGATAGGTTTTTTCTTCAGCCTCATTT
>BNWD01000073.1 GCA_025998575.1 Alphaproteobacteria bacterium
TGTTAATATATATTTGAAAGAAATTTTGTGTTTTTTAAAGGAGAAATTTTATGAGGAAAATTATTTTAACATGTCTTGCATCCATTGCGTTATTTAACTCCAGCATCTGCGATGAATGGCGGAAACATATCCACAGATGACATTTTGGATGAAAATATTGCGCGCTTAAGACACGAACAGACGATACGTTTGGTCACGCCTGAATCATCTGATGCATTCTTTTCGTTTGTAAGCAAACCAGGTCAAGAAACGTGGGACAGTTTTCACGATGACGACGCCGACTGTATCTTTGAGGATCATTTAATGTTTGTACACCTTTTCGGCCGTGATCCATGTTTTAAGCATCGAGTTTCAGAAATGGCAACTAATGGCAATTTTTTGTTATGTTTCTTATTTTGAGAATGGCTGTCATTAAGGAGACAACTTTGGAAATTGTTCAAAAGTTTGCAGATTGCTACAAAGACAATAACCTTGAGAAGGTTCCGTTTGAATCATTCCCTATTTGGACAGAATTACAAAAATCCGCCATGAAGAAAGTATCTAAGAGTTCTTACAACCAACAAATATTTGAAAAGTTAGGATATCTCAAGGATTTGCTTTTTAGTTTACCATCTTTAAATCCCTAAGGTTTTCAAAATAGATTGTGTAAAAAGTGTAAGCTTTTTTATCGTGCGAAGCAGTCGAGTTCGTGGGCGTTTATCATGCCGACTGCTTGCATGAAGGAGTATATTATTGTTGAGCCGCAAAATTTAAATCCAAGTTTTTTCAGGTCTTTGCTCAATTTATCTGATATGTCGCTTCGTGTTATTACTTCTGGAGAGAATCTAATGATCGGTTGGAAATTCACATAACGCCACAAAAACTTATCCAAAGAGCCGTGCAAATCATTGATTTTGAAATATACCTTGGCATTTTCAACAACAGCGATCAGCTTCAAACGATGACGAATGACTCCAGGATCTTGCATGAGTTCGTCGAGTTTCGCCGCATTATAATTAGCCAAAATTTCAGGATTGAAATTATCGAAAACTGCCATCATGTGCTTGCGTTTTTTGAGAATCAACTCCCAACTCAAGCCACACGACTTGCCTTCCAATATCAACATTTCAAACAACTTGATGTCATCATGCACAGGCCTTCCCCACTCCTCATCATGATATTTCTTCAATACATCGCTCGTATCAGCCCAACTACACCTTTTCATGATTTCCCCTAAAAAGATTTTTTCAAATTCTCTGAGTTTTGTTTCGCGAAGATTTTTAGGAGTTGAGTGTATTGTTCCAGATTATTTGTGTTTATTATTTCCGAGGCTAGTGTGGAGGCTTGTTTTAGCAGTTGGTAGACGTTTTTTTGGGTTTCTGGATCGTTGAAGTCGAACGTTTTATATCTTTTTTGTCCGCTTTGCCTTGTTCCGAAAATTTCACCTCCCCCTCTCAAAATCAAGTCTTTCTCGGCGATTGCAAAGCCGTCATCTGTTTCTTTAATAGTGTTTATGCGCTCGAATGCTATTTTCGATGTGTTCCTTTCGTCATACAGCAAGATGCAATAAGATTGCAAGTCGCTTCTGCCGACTCGACCGCGCAACTGATGGAGTTGAGCCAGTCCAAATCTTTCGGCGTTTTCTATAATAATGACTGTAGCATCGTGAACGTCAACGCCAACCTCAATAACAGTCGTCGAGACTAATATATGAAATTTGCCAGTGGTAAACCGCTCGAAAACTAGGCCTTTCTCATCCTCTTTCATTCGGCCATGAAGCATCTCTACATCTTCACCAAAAATCTGTTTTAGGGAATCTCGTCTGTTGATGACGCATGTATAATCCATTTTATCGCTTTCTTCAATTAATTGACAGACCCAATATACTTTCTCTCCAGAGCGTATTATTCTCGAAATAGCTTCGAAAACGCTTTCTATTCTTGACATCGGCACAGCTTTCGTTACAATGTCAAGCCTTCCCTTCGGCTTCTCCGTAATCGAAGAGAGCGCTATGTCTCCGTATTGAGACAGAATAACAGTCCGTGGAATTGGCGTCGCGGTCATGCTAAGGATATGAGGAGTCGCGCCCTTGTCGATCAGATCCAAGCGCTGGTTGACGCCAAATTTGTGTTGCTCGTCAATAATAACCAAACCCAATTTATTGAATTTCACATTATCTGTCAGAATAGCGTGAGTTCCAACAAGCATTTTCGAAATACCAGACTCGATATTGAGAAGTATTTCCTTGCGTTTTTTTCCTTTTTCATTGGCAGTCAAAAGCTCAGTTTTCAACCCCAGCATACTGAAATATCTGCTGATTTTCTCGAAATGCTGTCTGGCCAAAATTCCGGTTGGAGCAAGCAACGCACATTGAAATCCGCTCTCTATTGCGTTCAAAGCCGCGATTATCGCTACGATAGTTTTCCCTGAAGCTACATCTCCTTGAACAAGCCTAGCCATTGGTTTTCCAGAAACCATGTCATTTAAAATATCATCAATAGCCGCTTCCTGAGAATCCGTCAGAGAGAAAGGCAGCATGGAAAGCAATTTATTGGCCAATTTTCTCTCGTTTCTGATAGCTAGACCCTCTGCTGGTTTTGGAGCTGCCAATCGAATAGCGATCTGTTCAGTTAGTAACTCATCAAAACAAATTCTTTGAAACTCAACTAACTCCCATTTCTTCGCGGTGTTTTCGGAAGGATTGTGAATCAAGAATAGAGACTCATAAAAACTCTTCCAATTGTTTTTCTTCAAAATATTCTCAGGTATCCATTCGTTTATATTATCATGTTTTAAAATAAAAAGCTCAGAGACGGAAGGAATTTGCAAATTGGACTATGCATTAAAGCAATTATTGAGTTTTTTTGGCATTAATATGAAAAAATATTTGGCTAGAATTA
>BNWD01000074.1 GCA_025998575.1 Alphaproteobacteria bacterium
TCACTGAATTATATATATAATTTGAATTAATTCCTTGAAAAAAAGCTCTCTTTCTTAAGAAAAACGCAATTGGAAATGCAAAAGCTATTTGCGCTATTTCAATTATGCTATTAAATATATATGATGAGTTCAACTTATATCCAAATGCTCGCCACGAAGCGAAACTCAGAGTTAAGCCGAATATCAACAAAGCATAAAATGATAAAACGGATGTCGAGTTAATGGCTATAACTTTAGCTGACAAATTATTATTTGTCTTTATTTTACCATACATTGAGAGCAAAATCATGCGCAAAATAGCCGCGCAAGAGAGCGTGTTTATCAGGATATTCGCATATTCTATGTGCGGCTTAGTTCCATGAATGACGGCCATGAACGGTAATTTTGCAAAATATCCTATGAAAAATGGCGCGCCAGAAAGTGCAAAAAAAGAGAGCCAGAGCATGTGGTTTACTTTCGGAATGAATTTTTTCAAGCCACCGAAATTTAGTATATTTTTTTCCATGTTAAATGCATAGATTACGTATGCGAAGCTCAAGAACAGCATGGATTTGAAAAATGCATGGCAAATGAAATAGAGCATGCTCAAAGAATAGGAGCCGATCCCGCAACATATAAACATACTTCCGGCAGAGCAAGCAGTCGAGCAGGCTATTATTTTCTTTATGTTAGTTTGAAAAAGAGAGTAAAGTGCCATTAAAAATGAGCTCAAGAGGCCTACAATTATCATTGAGTCATTTAAAATTGCGAATTTCTCAAATAAGAAATAATATTTTGAAATAAAAAGAACTCCGATGGCTACTATAGTCGATGTATGAATTATTATTGACGCGAACATGTCTGCGTTGACGGCCTCCAAAAGCCAATATGAAAACGGAAACTGCGCTCCTTTGCAGAAGCAGGCTACTAAAAGCAAGCTCGCCGGAATAAAGAAGGCCGATATATCGTGCAGTTCGCAATATTTTTTTAGTTCAAAAAAGTCAAAGCTGTTCGTTTCATTTGCTATTAACAATATGGAAACGAGGAATAACATGCTGGAGAATTTGTTGAATATGAAAGTTCTCGTTGCGTTTTTTATTGAGCTTTTCTCTGCCGAAACGAATATTGCAGAAATTAAACTCATAGCCTCTAGGCCAATGAAAAACTGAAACATATTGTTAGATAAAACAGAAAAACACATGAAAAACACAAAAAGAGCAAGGAATTTGAATTTTTTATTTGATATCATCCAAGTTTTTAAATTGTTTTTCGCGAGGTAGAGGCTAAATAATATAGAGCAAATGACTGAGCATATGAGAACGGCCGATTTCGAAAAACAGAAAGAAAGATCTAAGTTTAAAGAATTAATAGAAAATAAATGATAAATTATGTTAGATTTTGTCATTGTTGTCATTAAGTTCAATGCAATATATCGAAAATGCAATGCAAAAAGTCACAGCGCCTATTATGATTGCCGCAACTGAGGCTAGATGTCCAAACGCCACTTTAGAGCTAGAAAAATAACAGAAGTTTAATATTGCAGCAAACAAAATAAAATCGATGGAAATTAGGATTTTTATTAGGCTTTTTTCCAAGAAAACGCCAAGCAACCCAATGAAAAACAACAACCCACTGGAAATTAATATTAGGTCTCTCTCAGCCATCAAACTCACACAAAACGAACATATACTATTTTGGAATTATAACACTCTGCTTTTTTCAAAGGTTGTTTTTTAATAGCTAAAGAAAATTGTTAACAAGCTTTTATGGTAAACAAATCACTCACTTCATTGGTGAAGCAGCCTAACTCCTTCTCTTTAATGATTATGCGTATCACATTTGCATTAATATTCCGTTAATTTTCACTACTATCACAAAAGTGTTTATTTGTCAATATATTTGGTGGAAACAAGCTTACGAAATAGTTCTGATAAATTTATCAGAACTGTAACTAGTTGACAACCCAATGATTAGAATCAGTCTGACTTTTTAGTTGACACTCACATAAGCTGAATGATATCACATAAATATTAGCAGCGTTTTGCTGATGATTTTCAAAAAATTTAATCAAAAAAGATTCATATTAGTAAAAGGAGAAAGAAAATGAATGCGATTATTGAGAAGTCGGAATTTAGAACGTTAGATATTGCTGTTTTAAAGTGGCATTTGAGACTGGAGTGTAATTTAGAAGCCGAGGTACTTGTCTAGAATTATAGATATTGCTACTGAAACTTTTCTTAAAAAGCAGTGTAGATATGTTTGTGATGACTATTCTTCGAAGGTATATTTGCAAACACAGGTAATTTCTGATAAAAATATAGAAATTGAATATATTGCAGGTATCTGCGATGAGCTGGAGAAGGTACCGAAGGATATTCAGCTATTCATTATTTCCACAAGCAAAAGTGATTTTAGATCAGTTCTAATAAAGTCAAACTCAAGCTTTGCTTAGCTTGAGTTTGTCAAATTGGCAAGGGTCGGCCTGGTCAGCTTTTAGCTGACCGCGGCCTTTTGCGAGCCCGCAGCTGGCATTCGCCAGCAAGGCCGTCGCTTGCCAATTTTTATAAGAAACAAGAGCTTCTGTAACAGCTATGCCTTGTGCTTCTGACCTTGGAAATATGTTTGAACTAATCATACTCAAACCAGCAACCAGATTTAGCCAAACTAACTTCCACTTAAAAACCTATCAAAAATAAGTTTCTGAGATGGGCTTAAAAAGTGCTGGGATATTGTGTGGTTTTGATGAATCACTTATCAGTAAGCTGCAGAGTTTTAAATATAGCATCACTGGCATTTCGAACAGCCCACAGAAAACCTTCTTTTTACCTCATAATATTCTCTAAATAATTCTCCTGCAAATATACTTTTTATTAT
>BNWD01000075.1 GCA_025998575.1 Alphaproteobacteria bacterium
AAAATTCTTCTTCATAATCAAAACTCCTATAAAACAAAATCAACACTACTCTTTTAGTATACATTAAATAATCCAGTATTGCAACAATTATTTTTAATAATCTCGCGAATATTTAAAATTTTAGATAAATTTGTTCAAGTTGACGTCATTTCTATTGCTTTGTTTAGCTCAAGTCTGAGGAAGGAGATGTCTTTTTCTAGTTTGATTGAGGTTTTGCCGATTTTTAGGAATGGGCCGAATTTGCCTAAATTTAGAGTTATGTCCTCTTTGGTTTTCGGATCTTTTCCAAGTGTCAGAGGCAAATTTGATAGCGTTTTTACATCGTCTATTGTCAATTCAGACGGTTCTTGTATGAACTTCGGAACCGACATTCTCTTTGGCTTTTTGCCTTTCGGGTCGCTCTCGCTCTTTGTTGTCTCCCATTCGAAATAGTATCCAAACGGTCCTTTTTTCAGGAAAATAGATTCGCCGTCGATCTTCCCGACCTCAGTTTTCAACTGTTGTGTGCTATCAAACGCCGGCTGGCCAGCCTCTTGTTGAGAAGAGAGCTTTTTCGTGAACGAGCACTCAGGGTAGTTCGTGCAGCCTAGGAAAGCGCCGTATTTGCCCAATTTCAAATTGATTTTACCAGTTTTGCAAAGTGGGCAAACTCTCGATTCGTCTATGTCTTTGAACAGGTAATTATTGATGTCGTTTTCGACAAGGTCGATAACGTTCGTTATTGTCAATTCCTTAGCTTTTTCAATAGTTCCATTAAACTCATTCCAAAACGCATCGATAACCTTTTCCCAGAACATCTCACCGCTGGCTATGTTATCCAGCTCCTCCTCGAGGTTGGCTGTGAAATCATATTGAACATATTTCGCGAAGAAATTCCGCAGGAAAGAAACCGTCAAATATCCAATCGATTCCGGTGTGAACGTCCGCTTTTGGAGCGTGACATATTTCCTCTCCTGGAGAACATTGATAATCGTCGCGTATGTTGAAGGCCTCCCAATGCCCAATTCCTCAAGCTTTTTGACTAAACTAGCCTCGTTGAATCTCGCTGGTGGTTGAGTAAAATGCTGCTGGCAATCGATTTTATTCAGGCCTAAATTTTCATTTTCTTCAAGTGCTGGCAGTTTTTCTTGTTGAGCATTGCTTTCATTATCTGTCGACTCAATATATAACTTCAAAAACCCATCGAAAGCAACAGTAGAACCGACAGCCTTAAATTGATTCGCGCCATCCTGTGACGAAATGCTGACTGAAACCTGATCTATCAGGGCATTCTCCATTTGAGAGGCTACAGTTCTTTTCCAAACAAGTTCATAAAGCGCGAACTCATCGCCAGACAAATGAGACTTCATCAAAGAAGGCGGCCTCGCAAACGAAGTCGGCCGAATGGCTTCATGAGCTTCCTGCGCGTTTTTCGTCTTCGTCTTATAGATCTTCGGCTTCAACGGAATATACTTCTTGCCGTATTCCGTCTCGATATAGTTCCTAGCGCCGTCAAGAGCATCTGCAGAAAGAGCTGTGCTGTCCGTCCTCATATAAGTTATAAGCCCGCTCATAGCTCCATCAATCGAGACTCCCTCATATAATTTTTGCGCAACTTGCATCGTTTTTTTTGCCGAAAACCCAAGTTTTCTGACCGCCTCTTGCTGAAGAGTCGACGTAGTAAACGGAGCGGCCGGGTTTCTTTTTATTGATTTTTTCTCAATTTTACTTATAAAATACGAGCATTCGATCAACTTCTGTTTGATTTTATTTGCTTCTTCTTCCGATTTTATAGCCAACTTTTCGAGTTTTTCATTATCGAAATGAGTCAGGTTAGCGTTAAAAGCTCCGTTTTTCGCTGAAAAGTATCCGATAACAGACCAATATTCTTCCGAGTTAAACGCTTGAATTTCAAGCTCTCGCTCGACTATTAACCGAAGAGCTACGGATTGTACCCTGCCGGCAGACCTAGCTCCAGGCATCTTTCTCCATAGAACAGGAGAGAGCGAAAATCCAACAAGATAATCCAAAACACGCCTTGCCAAATATGCGTCTATCAGATTTTTGTCAAGATCTTTCGGATTATCAAACGCGCTTTTTATGGCGGTTTTCGTTATTTCATGAAAAACCACGCGCTTCACATTCAACTTGGTTAGCTGTTTTTTCTCGCTCAAACACTCAAGCAAATGCCATGAAATAGCCTCTCCCTCTCTGTCAGGGTCGGTCGCTAGGAACAGATTCGAAGAGCTTTTGAGAGCGTCAGCGATTATCTTAAACTGCTTTTTGCCGCGATCATTCATCTCCCAGAGCATTTTATAATGGTCATTCGTGTCGACAGAACCATTCTTGGAAACGAGATCCCTTATGTGCCCATAGCTCGCAATGACCTCATAATCCTTACCCAGATAAGCGCCTATGGTTTTCGCTTTGGCTGGGGATTCAACGACAACTATCCCTTTTAACACTTTTTTTTAACAAATTAATCATTCTCGTATTCAGGGTAATTTATTTAAAAAAAAAATCCACAATAAATTTCGCAATTACACGGCCTCGCCGCAAAAAACTTCGCTTAATTAAAACATAAATACTTATTTGTTTTCACAACTTATCTAAGTTTTTCTGAAAACTGTGTAGTAACCTGAAGTTAGAGCGACGGCTCTATAAGATTTTCATGAAAGTTTAGAAGCGGTTATGCCCTTTGCATAATCTTTAGCAAATTTATTATTTAAGGAGAATTAAAATGACTAAATCAACATCAAATGAAATTATAAGCGAATACGAGAAAAATT
>BNWD01000076.1 GCA_025998575.1 Alphaproteobacteria bacterium
CTATATGTAGCGATGTAAATCACTAGTACAGTAAAATAATTTCTAAGTTTATACAGCATATAGTTATAAAACCAGAAACATGTTTATTATAGCATTACAACTCAGCGCTAAGATATTAGCTTAGCAAGTAGATAATAATCTTAAATAAATATACAAGCAATACTAATGTATATTTGGGCGATAAGCTGGCAATAATGTTGCGGATTAATCAAAAAGATTATATAATAAAAATGAGCAAATTTGTTGGATTGCGTTGGAAATATAATAACTGCCAAAAGGAACTGTGCGCATGCGATACATCTCTAAACGTATTACTAAATTTTCTTTCCTTTTATTGCTGCATAAATTTCATTTCAACTTAGTCAATTTGTTTAATTTTTAAAACGGCATAATAATTAATGCATAGATTTTCAATCGTATCGAATTATTTTAACATTAACTAAAAATTGGAAATACAGTATTTTAAATTATTCAAAAACGAATATAGCCATCTCTGCCGCAATCTACAGAGTTTTAACTAAATAAAGCTCATAAGAAGTTCATTCATATGTAATTGGTTTTGCATATACTTTTCTATTATAGTCTCGCTAACACTAACTTTCTTTTTTATATCAGGATATTATTTAGCAAATATATTTTTCTATCATATGTATATGATCAACAATTCCTATATGATACATAATCCTAAAAACATGATGAGTATTTCTTTGAGTATCCAAGTTATGGATGGCAGCTATAATCTTGTCACTCTATTATAGTGCTATAACTTACGGCCGTAAGTGACAGTGTTTCTCGCTTTGATAAATTGAAAAAACCATCAGTGGATTTGGTGATAGTAATATGTTTGGCAGGCTCAAGATACTCGCGATATGGCTCTTGTATATTAGATAGAATTTGACTGGAAAAAAATGGCAAAATATTCAATGAAATGAAAAATATGTTGCTTAAGAAATACACAGCTCTAATAAAAATGTGCAGAAAAAAATTAGTTAGAATTTCTTTATTAAATTTAGTAATTTGTTATTATTGAGTAGGTTTGCCATTCGATGTACAACCACCAAACGATTTATTTAAAATTTTATTAGAAAATGCGATAAAAAATAATCATATAAACGATAAAACTCCTAATTTCGCCATGGCATCGAATTTAGAAACTCTACACATAAGTATATATCAAACGCAATCTATTTTTGAACGTAAATATTTCACAAACTGCTATATATGTTTTTTAATATAGAAGTATGATTTGTTTTTGCAGTATTAGGAGCGAGAGTTCAGCTAACCTCTTTGTTGACCATGCAGACGACGACAGAGTCTGACCAGACGTTTAGTGAGGTTTCGAGCATGTCGATAACGCCGTATATTGGAAGGATGACTCCGAGGAGTGGCATTGGTATGTCCATTGAGGAGAGTAGGCTCGCACTTAGCATGAAGCACCCCATAGGGATTCCAGCATTGCCGATGGCAGCAATTGTGGCTATGATGATCCAGCTAATGATCGTCGAAACCGAGATTTCGATTCCGTAATTTTGCATTATATAGATGACTGTAGTGAAGATAAATGCGGCGCAACCGTTCATGTTTATTGATGTGCAAAGAGGCAAAACGAAGCGGCTGATTTCCTTTCTGATGCCTAGTTTTTCTTCCGCGACGCTGATTGTTATTGGCAGTGTGCCTGACGATGATTTTGAAAAAAAGGCGACGGAAAGCGCTGAAGACATAGCTTTGAACGTTTTTAGAGGATTGATTTTTTTGAGCGAAAGGAAGATCGGAAGGATGATTACACCTTGTATGATATTCGAGAGTACTACGATGCTGAAATAGCCGCCCATACCTTTGAGATCCATACTCGTTTTTAGTTCCATGATGCTGACTGTGATGAATCCGAATAAGCCGATTGGCAAAATTTTAATTATGAATTGCGTGATGACAAGGAATATGCTGTGTATGCCATTGAAAAATGAGACGACGATTGATTGCTCTTTTTCTTCTTTGATTAGCCTGATCGCTATTCCGAGGATCACGCTGATGATCAACACACTCAAGACTTTGTGCTCTGCAAACGCGCTGAAAAAGCTGTCCGGAATAATGTCGATGATATATTTTGCATAGTCGGTTTTGACGAACACCGGAGAAGCTTTCGGCGAATGTTCCAAAGACATGTTTCCTGGCTTGATTATGCAATATAAAATAGCGCTGACAGAAGCAGCCAGAATAGTCGTTGTTATTGTATAAAAAAATGTCTTTTTCCAAATGGAAGACATTGATTTTTCAGCGCCATAGCTTGAAAGCGCGATAATAACAGAAAGAGAAACGACTGGCGTACTAATGAATCTGAAGATTCGCATGAACGCCTTGGAACAAAAATTTCCTAGCTGTTCGAGCACTGAAATCCCAGAAAATCCGCTGAAAACTCCAACCGCAATAGCCAAAGCGAAAAACATCATATCTCTTTTGGAATTTCTCTTTACGCAACATCCACTCATATTTTCGTCAACTTTTTGGAATCTCATTAACGTTCGCTATTATAAAGAAAAAGCTGATTGAACGCAATGAGTTTTTAGAGTGATTGCAACAACCAGTTACGGTTTTGATAAAATTTATTATAAGCGGTGCTGGTGAGCTGTTATAATATAGAATAACGGGATAAATGTCGCTATCTATAACTTGTAGGCTCAAAAAAACCCTCATCATGTTTTTAGGATTATGTATCATATAGAAGAAATGGGTTTACAGACCTATATAGTAC
>BNWD01000077.1 GCA_025998575.1 Alphaproteobacteria bacterium
GTCGATAGGCCAGGGGTTCGTCTTATCAACACCGCTTCAGCTCGTGCGCATGATTTCAATATTAGTCAATGGCCTGAAACCTGTCTCACCATATCTGAGAAAGACTAAAAACAAATCCACTGTTGAAAAATTGAAATACAAAAAAGAACACGTTGAGCTGATTTTGAACGCTTTGTATAACGTTGTGAACGATGCCGAAAATGGCTCCGCACGCGCGTCTGCAATTGATGACGAAGAATTCGAAATGGCGGGCAAAACTGGTAGCAGTCAGGTTTGCCGAATAACGCAAGAGCAGAGAGACCTAGGCCAGACGACTTCTGACGACTATTGGAAGAAGGAGCACGCGATATTCGTCGGATACGCTCCAGCCAACAATCCGAAATTCGCAGTATGTGTCCTCGTAGAACACGGAGGAAGCGGCGCAAAAACAGCCGCCCCACTCGCTCGCGACATCCTCATTGCAGCAAAGAAATATTGCCCTCGGTGAAAACTTTATCGATTAACATTTTATTAATCTTTTATTGACATAATAACTAAAGATAGTTTTTTACAATTTTGGAGGTTTATGTTTATTAAAATATTAATGTCAGCAATCATATTGAGCGCAGTCCATTTCGGATTTGCAGCTGTTGGCTTCACACAAGATAAAATAATTTTAAGATTGGGGTCCAATCCTCTCAATCAAAATTATTTAACTAATGGCCCTGACAATTCTTATAAGCAAGCCGTTAATGGAGAATACAAAGAGAAATTGGAGAGGTTGGGCCTCAAGCTGGAAAATGTTTGGCATAATTATTGGATTGAAGCTAATGGATATATGCTATGTGAGGCGAATCCTGATAGCGAATTCAAATTTGCTAAACACAACGCTTATATAACGCTTATCGCTGATTTCAACGCCCCTCATTTTTCAACGTGTATCAGAAAAAAGTTGGATGAAGTCAGTGCTCCGGGCCTAGATTTGATTGTAACAGATGACAGAACAACAAAATTTATTAAACGAAACTCATATAGCAATCTCATAAATTTGTTAAAAACTGGAGGAAAATTAGTTCTAACAGACATCGATGAAAATTACTTATCACAATATTATGATGAAAATAAGGAATATATGGAAGAGCCAAAAGCTATAGCTGAGCAAATGGCAAATTCCAACTTTGAAAAAGCAATTATTAATATTTTTAAAGAATACAAAGTTTCTTATGAGGACTTGAAAACTGAGAAACTGGAATATTCTCAATTATCAGAAGAAGGAAAAAATGCTCTTTTAAAAGAGAAAAAGCTTGCAATTGAAAAGGCAGAGAGCGAAGCGCGAACGCTTGTTGATAAACTATTTAATCCTGAGAATTCAACAACTAACCCTCGCAACATGATATTCGACGGGATGAACATTAGCGTTAAGTTTTCTATTGCGCCTCTTAAAGGTCTTCTTCCTGATATGGCCGCGCGATATTTATATAATATTGGCAATCCATATTTAAAAAACAGCAGAGCAATTATAATAACAAGAATCTAGGTCTTTATCTCCGCGCCATTTTCAGAGTATGTTTTTGTGTATTCTTGGGCGCGGCCGTTTATGTATGGAGTTACAGACATGATTTTCCCAGACTGATATAGAGTCACGACGTTCCCATTAAGCAGGCCATTGTCATTATAATTTGACAATTCAAACTCCCCTCCCCCGAGAGATTTTGGATAGAAGAGAACGCTATTACCTACTTTTTTCCCGCGTTGATAACTAACTTCGCTTACCTTATCTCCAAACTCATCGAAAGCAGCGAATTTTCCATCGAATTCTCCGTCTTTATATGAGGTTTCCAGACGCTTCATTCCATTTTCGAAAAACGAGATAAACCTCCCACAAAGCACTCCGCGAACATATTCCATAATTGACAAAATTGAACCGTTCGCATAGTATTGCTTCATTTCTCCGTGTATATCATCGTCAACATAAGGAATTTCTGCCAAAACAATTCCTTCTGAACAGATGAATTTAGATAATCCATGCTTCTTTCCATTAACAAACGGAATAACAACCTTCCCGCTCTCAACATCTTGAACTAACTCTCCAGTATAATCCTCTGAAATCATCTGCTTTGCATAGCTTTATCCAAGGCGGCAAGAATAGCGGCAATTCTACTGTCAATATGCAACGTATTTATATTTTTTCCAGTGTCTTCGCAATATTTTTTCGCAATAGCTTTTATACCGTCAATAATTGTTATGCCAAAGACAATCAATTCCCTAACCAATAATTTATCGCTAGTCAAAATAACAACCATTTTGATTTTGTCGTTCGGATCAGAGCCATGCAATGAACACGTCACATTAATATATTTTCCTTTTTCGATGCCGCATTGCAAAAACCTTGGCACAGCGCGCTTATAAACTGTAGCAACTGGTTTTATGAAGACTTTATCTATCGCGTTATTGAATGAAAACATAACCCTATTGAATTTTTCAAAAGGATCATAGATCTCATCATCTTCATAATAGTCAGGCGTTTCATCAAAACTCCATGATTTTGAATTATTTGCAGAATTGTTGGCGACAGTGCAATGAATTGGGAAAAAAAACAAAAATATTATGGTGAATGCGTTCTTTAGTTTCATTCAAAAATTCATAAAAATATTCCTAAACTCATTTTATCACACAAAATGAAACCATTGACACACAGTTGGATCGCATTTTATAATATAAGAATAT
>BNWD01000078.1 GCA_025998575.1 Alphaproteobacteria bacterium
TGATTTTTTTGGCATAGCAGCGCGAGATAGTTCCGGAAGTTTTATCGAGCGGATTTGCTTTATAAGCCAGAATGCTTCGGCTTGTTCTGTTTGCGCGACGATATTAAGCATAGTTATTGCGCTTGTTATATTCTTGTTGCAGAAATACAAGGCGGCGTATCCGAGGTTTTTGTTTGCTTTGATAATTGGTGTGGCCGCTGTTTTTCTGTTTGGCGACTCTTTAGAGACAGTTGGAGATAGGTTTGCTGATCTCAAATTTGGAAGCTTTTCGTTAAATTTGCCTGACATTTCGTTTGACGTGATAAAAAAACTCTTTCCTTCCGCGCTTACTATTGCTTTTTTATCAGGAATAGAGTCTTTATTATGCTGCACAGTTGCTGATAGCCTAACTGCCACTAGGCACAAGTCCGATAGTGAGCTGATTGGCCAAGGGATATCTAATATTGGATCAGCGCTTGTTGGAGGATTGCCGGCGACAGGTGCCTTGGCTCGGACTGCCGCGAACATAAAAGCAGGAGCCGTTTCTCCATTTGCTGGAGTGTTCCAAGCGCTTTTCGTTTGTTCTTTCATGTGTTTTCTGCTGGATTATATGAAGTATGTTCCAATTGCCTGTCTGGCTGGAATGCTCGTGACTATCGCTTGGAATATGATCGGTTTTAGGCAATGTCTTTATATATTTCATTCGTCGAAGAGTGATTTGCTAGTTTTTTTGGCGACGTTCATTTTGACAGTTGTTATTGATGTGACTGTTGGGGTTGAGGTTGGAGTTTTTGCCGCTGTTTTTCTGTTCATCAAGAGAATAAGCGAAAAAACGGAAGTTAAAGTTTCGCGTTTGGATAGTATTTGTCAGACGATGGAAATGAAGTGCGACATAGAGCTCAATAAAAATGTCCAGTGCATCAATATAAATGGTCCGCTGTTCTTTGGAATAGCGCCTGTGATTAAGACTGTTCTAGCGAAAGCTTGCAAATTTCCGAAGGTTATCATTTTGAATTTCGAACATGTTCCATTGATCGATGCGACTGGCGCTAGGATAATTCGGCAACTGGTTTTTGATTCGCACGGAGTTACTGTCATTTTGACTAATCTTCGAAAATATCCATTCGAATATCTCAAGCATTTGGATTATAAAAACGAAAATGTCTATGGGCATATAACAAGCGATATGAAAGATGCGATAGAGCTTGCGAATAAATTTACAATCGATCCCGTTTTGGAAAAATAAATTTGTTGTTTGCAGAAAATTTTTTGTGATACAATGAGGATATGGTATTCCTTGATAGCTCAGTCGGTAGAGCAAGTGGCTGTTAACCACTGGGTCGGCGGTTCGAGTCCGTCTCAAGGAGCCATTTTTTTTGCTAAATTTTTAAGAGAAAGGTTAAAGGGTTTTATGAGTGATTCCAATTCGAAATTTGGTATAGGTTTTTGGGAATTGCTTTCGATTGTTGTTAGCGCTCAATTGGGAGCCAGCATTTTTTTGCTTCCCTCACAACTTGCCCCATACAGAACTTTCGGTCTCCTTGGCTGGATAATTGCAGGAACTGGAGCGGTTTTCATAACTTTAGTTTTCTCTTTTCTGTGCACCAGAACATCGCGAACAGGAGGCCCGCACATATATGCAAAGATGATTTTTGGTGAAAAAATTGGTTTTTTTGTCACCTGGCTCTATTGGTGCGGCGCATGGGCTTGCAACCCGATCTTGATTGCGACGGCCATCAATTACCTCATGACATTGACTGGCGATATTCCTGTTGCGCTCAAACTAATTTTGGAAATTTCTTTAGTTTTAGCGTTGACATTTGTGAATGCCAAGGGAGTAAAAACCTCAAGCCGCGTAGAAATCGTTCTGACTATTTTGAAGCTAGTCCCTTTGATAATTATCCCTATATTTGCGATAAATCATATAAATTTTTCGAATTTTTCTGAATTGCATCCAACGGATTTGTCTCCGCTTGAAACTATAACAAAAGCTGCAATCCTCTCGTTTTGGGGCTTTGTCGGACTGGAAGGCGGAACCTCTCCTGGAGGACTTGTCAACAATCCTCGCAGGACAATTCCATTGGCAATTGTCATCGGAACCGCATTTGTCGCGCTCATAAGCGTTATCAATACGGGCGCTGTTTTTGGGATAATCAGCCCAAGCGAATTGGAGAACGTTGGCGCTCCGTTTGCGCAAACACTCGTTGCTCTCTTTGGCGGCTCGTTCGACAAATTATTCGGAATAATCACGTTTTTGATGTGTTTCGGCTCATTAAACGCTTGGGTTTTGTTTAGCGGGCAAATAGCAATGTCTGCGTCTAAGGAAAACATGTTGCCTAAAATTTTCGAGAAATTGAACAAAAATGGAGCTCCAAGTTACGCTCTTTGGATAAGCGCTCTTGGAACGATTGTCATCCTTTTCCTGCAAAAATCCCCGTTCATCGGCGATAAAATCGTTAAATTTTTAGACATGTCCGTGATAATTTACGTTGCGTTATACACGATGATTGTTATTGCATATATAAAATTCATGGTATCTGGGAAAATAAAATCGCTTGTCCAGACGTTAGTTTGCTTGGTTGCTCTCAGTTTTTGTTTATTGATCTTTTTGAATTCTGATTTGGCGAGTTTTTCGGCTTTGCTGATAATGCTATTAACTGGCCTCCCGATTTTTC
>BNWD01000079.1 GCA_025998575.1 Alphaproteobacteria bacterium
AAATACGAAAGAGTATTCGCTCATTCCTTTGTTTTGCTATGCTTTACATAAACTTAAAGAAGAGCAGAAATTACTTTTTACCAATGAGCGTGAGTTTTATGCCAGATGGAGCGGCGGTGATAAGGACGTTTGTCAGAAACTATTTGATATTTCTTGCAATGCATCTATAACAAATTTGAAATTGTGGTATCTGATCGAAAGCGGTGATGCTGCGTGGAAAACCTTGACACAAAATCATTGCATGTCTTTTAACCAATTGTTTCAGTTTGATCATTTGTTGCATTGCGTACATTTAGATGATATGTCTGATTTTTTGTTCATAAACCTTTTGACAAAAGTTTTGGAATTAGATTTTGCTACCGTGAATAAGCGGTGTATTGATACGTTAGTTCCCTTAGGCCTTGAGCAATTGAATACATTTTGTCGAGACAATTTTGCACATTTTCCAGAGGCCACTACTAAATCTTATGTTGTAACTGATCTTAAATTAGTGGAATTAAACGATAAACTTAATACCTCGCTAATAAAGGGTCGTGCGAATCCCCTGTTCGATGGTGACTTTCTGAAGAAATTTGAGGAATCGGTTGACGATGCGCTATTTTTTCCCTCGCAATATTGGCAGGACAATTTGTTCAGCGACTCCGCAAATAACTATGCTGCTTATGCATTTAATCAATTGCTTTGTGCTGATTTCGGGGATTGTCTAGACCGTGCTCTTGAAAGCAGGGCAACGAACGAATATTTATCGTGGATAAACGATCTGGAAGATAACGATATGTATAAACTTGCTCTTTTGTCTTTTCCTTTGTTTCTTCATCAAAATATTGCGTCAATAAAGACAAACGATGGACGTGACTATTCATTTCCATTTCAAAAGCCGATTGCTTTTAACAACAATTTGTATCAAGATGATCGCAATCTGAATGCTCAAATTGGGCAATTTTACTGTCTTGACTATATTGCGGACTATTGCTTGTCTAAATTGTTGGGGGCCTTAGATTTACACTCAGACGATTTTGTGACGTTTTCTCCTCTTCGCCAGAAATTTAAAGACGTTGAATTGTTAAGTTTTTTTGCTTCTATGAACAATAAAGATGTCTCTAAGACTGAGGAAGCTAGGAAAAAAATCGATGAGTTGAAACAACAGTTGCGAACTTGTACAGCTTCGCTTGTTTCGTTGCGCAATACACTGCTTCAATCCGAGAATATTGATGAGGAAAGTATAAGGTGGCAAGTTGCAAAATCAATGGTTCAATGCTTAGAGCTTGATTTCAGTTCTGACAGTTTTTCTCTTTCTGAAAATAAAACAGCCATTGCTGAAGATATGCTGGAATTTTATTACGGCAATTGGATCACTAGCAGTTTGGAGACACTGCTGCTTGTTGCGCGCACAGTTCCATTGTCTCAAAATGATCGTTCTTTGTGCCGCGAGTTAGTTGACTCTGTTAATGACTTCTATAGCATTATGCATAAAGCTATCTTTGAACATTCTTGTGATCTCGGCTTTAAGGAATTAAAGCAATTATACAACAGTGTTCGGCACCGTCTCTCGCAGCTGATGGAATCGCCCGTTATCTCGCGATGTGCAAAGCATATTGCAAATGAGTTAACACTGCTGAGACTGCGCGAACAAGAGATTGATCGCTATGACTCATTTATTGACATGTTTAAGTTTTCGAATTTAAGCAAGCGATTATTTAGTGGCAACGATGATATTGATAACTTTAGCAATGGTCTGGCGACTTTTCGAGACCTCACTACGAGGTTGTTTGGTCCGCTGTGCGCCTCTTCATCTGATATACGAGGCTACATTGCCATTGTTAACGCCAAATTATCAGAAGTTGATGGTCTATATGGTAAGATTGTTGCCTCTACAGATCGGACACTACAAAAGTTTTTGCTTGATTTGAATAGTTTTTTGAATAAACATACTCACTATTTTTGCAGTTCCAGTGACGCTCCTCGATTTTCGTTTCCTGAATCTGATATTCAATCTCAGTTTCTATATAGTGCGTCTGAAATTCTGGATGCTCTGGATCCTAAGGAGTTGCCAAACCTTGCAAATTTCGTTCATCTTATCTCACGAATACGAACTTTGAAGTTATTATATTCGCAAGGTGAGTATGACTTTAGTCAAGACGCTACGAATGTGCTTTTTGAAGCATTTAATAATGGAGAAGAATTAAATTCAATAGTAAAGGAGTTGTTTCTAGAATTGACAAATCCAACCTTCGATCCGTATAAATTGACAGATTTGTGGCAGAAAACTAACGAGCGTTATGACTCTGTTTGTAGGTATTTTTCCGAATCATTTTGCTTGTATAATACCGATTCCCGCGAAATAGAATTGACGCCTAATGTTACCGTATCTATTAGTAGTGAATTTTATCCTATGTTTGATGAATTATTAAACGTTGATGAACAAAATGACGCCCCCTCAGAAATCGTCGCCCGTTCTGACGTTCGCGAAGCTCTCAACAACGATGCCTTTCCTGCTGAATTTCGTTCTACCTATTTGGAGTTAAGTAGTGAACTCAATTTGTCTTTCACTCATCGTAATACTGGTTTATTGATTTTGCAACTTGCCACCTTATACTTTCCTCATCAATATTCTCGGATTGAAGCAGTGTATTGCGCAACGA